>NZ_JBFUMY010000009.1:0-226347 GCF_054049135.1 Kitasatospora sp. P5_F3
GAGCAGGAAGAGCTTGGCGAAGGGCGCTGTGATGCGCACCTGCCGGGAGCCGAAGTCGACGAGCACCGCGAGCTCGCCCTCGACGGCGATGGCCCGGCCCAGGCCGTACTCGTCGTGGGAGACCCGATCGCCGACGGCGAACCGCTTGATCTGCGGCGTGGGCGCGGGGCGGAAGGGGCTGGTGGGGAGATGGCGCCGTGGCGCTGAATTCGTCATCCGTGTCAGTATGCGCCCAAATCCGGGCGCTGGGACCTGCCGCCCGGTAACGGATTTTCGGATTTTCTTGATCATGGACGTTCCGTTGCCGCAGCAGGCCGGGCGCCGGACCTCTCGGGGAGGCCCCGAAGACTGGGCGCGTCGGATCCCTCCGCACTGGCGTGAACCCTGCTACAGTCGTGGTAGTTGCAGTTGTGGTTCCCATGAACTTGTGTGCGCCTGCTGGTTGTGACCGCAGGCGCGTTTTTTGTTTCCCGGCTCTTTACTCCGGGCGGGCCCATCACGGCGACGCGGAGCTTGCGAAGTGTGAGCTCTGGACAGTCCCCTGAAGGAGTTTTAAATGGCTAATGGCACCGTGAAGTGGTTCAACTCGGAAAAGGGCTTCGGCTTCATCGAGCAGGAGGGTGGCGGTCCTGACGTGTTCGCCCACTACTCGAACATCAACGCCAACGGCTTCCGTGAGCTGCTCGAGGGCCAGAAGGTCGAGTTCGACGTCACCCAGGGCCAGAAGGGCCCGCAGGCGGAGAACATTCGCCCGCTCTAAGTAGGACCTATGCCCGTACGGCCGCTTCGGCGGCCGGGGGCAGCATGTCGCAGCCCCCGAGTGCTTCACTCGGGGGCTGTGCTGTTTTCCGGCCCGGTCAGTGCCCGTCCAGTTCGGCGATGGTCCCGGTCAGCCAGCCCAGCTCGGTCTGGGTGGTGGCCCGGGCGATCAGCAGCAGACCGCGACGGAACGGATCGTCGAATTCCTCGGCGCCGAGTGGCCGCTCGCCGTCGTAGAAGAAGCTGGCCGGTTCGTTGAGGAACGCGAGCCGACGGCGCAGTACGGCGGCCTGCTCAGCCGGATCACCCAGTTGGCGGAGGAAGGCCAGCACGGTGAACCACCGGTTCTCGTCGGTGATGTCCAGATCCTCGGGCGTCCGCAGCCGTGCCAGCAGGGCCGCCTGGCCGGCCTCGGTGAGATGCAGGGTGTGCCGGGGTGCGGCGGCCGTCCCGGGCTCGGTCTCCCGGATCAGCAGCCCGGCCGTCTCCAGCCGCTTGATCGCCGGGTACAGCGTGCCGTCACTGATCGGCCGGACGTGTCCGGTCAGCGCGGCGAGGTGGCGGCGCAGCTCGTAGCCGTGCAGCGGCCGCTCCTGGAGGAGACCGAGAATCGCGAGCTTCAGCATGCCCCCACTCTTCCAGATCCACCGCTCCCTATAGCGCTTCCGAGATACCTCGACTGCGAGGTATGGTGCTCGCCGGACCCGGACGAACAGAGAAGGAGTTGGCCATGCGGCATGCCCTCGTGACCCCCGACGGTGACCACCTGCGCTGGGTGGAGATCCCCGGCGCCGAACCGGCCCGGGTCTACCTGCACGGGCTGGGTGCCAGCTCGCCGGTGTACTTCGCCGCCGCAGTGGCCCATCCGGAGCTGGCCGGCCGGCGCGCCCTGCTGCTCGACCTGCTCGGTTTCGGCATCAGCGACCGTCCCACCGCCTTCCCCTACACCCTCGAAGCGCACGCCGACGCGGTCGCGACGGCACTGCGCAGCGCCGGGGTGAGCGGTGCCGAGGTCGTCGGGCACAGCATGGGCGGTGCGGTGGCCGTTGTGCTGGCGGCCCGTCACCCGGACTTGGTGGCCGGCCTGGTGCTGGTCGACACCGGCCTCGATCCGGTCACGCCCGCCGAGCTCGCCGACCCAGGAAGCAGCGGTCTGCTCGACCACTCCGAGCGGGAGTTCATCGACGGCGGGTGGCGTGCGGTGCGCGAGCGGGTCGGCCCGCTCTGGTGGGCGACCATGCGCCTGGCCGGCCGGGAGGCGCTGCACCGCAGCGCGGCCTCGCGGGCCCAGGGCGGCACGCCGGGCCTGCGTGAGCTGCTGCTCGAACTGCCCGTCCCGCGGACCTTCGTCCATCCGGTGGCCGACGGCGAGCCCGCGGGTGCCGACCGGCTGCGGGAGGCGGGAGTGCGGGTCACCGCCGTGCCCGGCTGTGGGCACAACATCATGTTCGACAACCCCGACGGCTTCGCCCGAGCGGTCGCGGACGCCTTCGCCGCGAGCGCGGCGGGCTGAGCGGTGCGGGCTGAGCGGTGTCGCCCCACGGGAAAGCCCCCGGCGAGTGAACTCACCGGGGGCTTTCGGCAGTTGTGGCCAGGGCCGGGGTCGAACCGGCGACCTCCCGCTTTTCAGGCGGGCGCTCGTACCAACTGAGCTACCTGGCCGTACTGCACCGTCTCTTGCGAGACGAGCGATCCTGACGGGACTTGAACCCGCGACCTCCACCTTGACAGGGTGGCGAGCTAACCAACTGCTCCACAGGACCTCGTGCGGAGCACATCCGCTTCGGTATCTTGCGACGCCGACTTTACTACGGTACTGCCGTGCCCCCAACGGGATTCGAACCCGTGCTACCGCCTTGAAAGGGCGACGTCCTGGGCCACTAGACGATGAGGGCTTGCGGCCCGCCCGGCTGACCAGCAGCGGTCGGGGACGTGAGAAGCATATGGGATGCCGGGCGGGAACGCCAAAACGGTTTCGGCCGTCCGAATCGGGGGCGGGCTCAGGACCAGCCGAGTTCGTGCAGCTCATGGTCGTCGAAGCCGAAGTGGTGGGCCACTTCGTGGATGACCGTGGTGCGGACCTCCTGGACCATCTCGTCGTAGGTCTCGCAGAGGCGGGTGGTCGGGCCCATGTAGATGATGATCCGGTCGGGCAGGACGCCGGCGTACCACTCACCGCGCTCGGTGAGCGGGGTGCCCTCGTACAGGCCGAGCAGCTCAGGGTCCGCCGGGTCGGGCTCGTCCTCCACGAAGATGGCGACGTTGTCCATCATCGCCGCGAGTTGCGGCGGGATCTGGTCCAGGGCATCGGCGACCAGCGTTTCGAACTCGTCCCGGGTCATGTCCACCGCCTCATTGTCGGGTGTGAGGTGACGCGGTGCCAGATCACCGGCGCCGGTGATTGCCGGTGATTCACTGGACCGGTGCTGAGCGATCGGGTGAGTCTGCGGGGCGAGGGGCCGGTCCTGGGGGTGGTCGCCCTGGGCGGGGTGATCGGTGCCTGCGGGCGGTACGGGGCCGGGCTGCTCTGGCCGGCCGGCCCGCTCGCCTTCCCCTGGAGCACGCTGCTGGTGAACGTGGCCGGCTGCGGCGCGATGGGGGTGCTGATGGTGCTGGTCACCGAGGTGCTGACGCCCCATCGGCTGGTCCGGCCGTTCCTCGGCACCGGGGTGCTGGGCGGGTTCACCACCTTCTCGACGTACGCGGTCGACGTGCACCGGCTGGTGACGGGCGGCGAGCCGGCCGTGGCGCTGGCCTACCTCGGCGGCACGCTGGTCACCGCGCTGGCGGCGGTCTGGGCCGGGAGCGCGGTCGCCCGGCGGCTGCCGGTGCGGTGGCCGGCGGTGCGGCGGTGAACTGGCTGCTGGTGGCCGTCGGGGCCGCGGTCGGCGCTCCGGCGCGGTATCTGACGGACCTGCTGCTGCGGGCCTGGTTGCTGCGGACCAGGCACGGCGGAGGGTTCCCCTGGGGCACCTTGACGGTCAACGTGCTGGGTTCGCTGCTGCTCGGGCTGCTGGTCGGGATCTGCTCGGCGCGCGGGCTGTTGCTGCTCGGCACCGGCCTGTGCGGGGCGCTGACCACGTACTCGACCTTCTCGTACGACGTGCTGCGGCTGGCCGAGGGTGGTGCGCGGGGCCGGGCCGTGGGCTATCTGCTGGCCACGCTGGTGGCCGGGATCGGCGCGACCTGGGTGGGATCCGGGCTGGCCGGGGCGTTCTGACCGGGCATCAGCCCGGCGGCCGGGGGCGCGGCTTACGGAGATCGGTTACCGGGCCGTGTCCTGCCGGGCCGGAGCGCGTTGGTCACCACAGGTGGCCGGGCGCGGCTGGTGAGCAGGGGAGGTGCCCAGGTGGCGGTGGTGCGGATGCGGACGGGGCGGCAGGTTGCCGGAGTGCTCGTACTGGCCCTGGCGGGAGCCGGGCTGACGGGTTGTATGTCGGTCGGCGGTGGCTCCGCCGACACCCTGCCGAGCAACGCTCCAGCGGGTCGGAGCGGCTCGCCCGGCAAGAGCGGGAGCGGGGCGCACATGCCGGGGCGGGGCAGCAGCGGGCAGCGGGTGGAGCACCTGGGGGGCGCGAGCCCGTCGGCGCCCGCCGGGGTGATCGGGGCCACACCCGCCGTGCCGGGGATCACCCCGCCGCCCGGGGCGCCCGCCCAGAACGGGCGGAGCGAGTCGCCGAGCGGTGCCCCCAGCGGTACGGCCACCGGCCCCAGGCCGGGTTCGGGCGGTACGGAGCCCGGGTCGAGCAGCCACCCGCAGCCCTCACCCAGCGAGGCGTCGAGCCCCTCGCCGACCCCGGTTCTCCCGAGCTCTCCGGTACCCTCGGTGAGTGACCCCGGATCTGCGGCCCCGAGCCCCAGCTCCGCCGGGCAATAGCGGTCTGGCCAGCAGGTTTGCCTTAGATACAGAGGCTGCCGTATGGTGGTAGATCGTTACTTTGATTCATTTGATTGGCGCCCTGAAATCCCCTGGCGCCCTTGGCGCGTTCCGGCGATTCGGTGGCTGACCGCATAGAGGCGGTTTGTAAACAGAACCCCGGACTTTGGCGCGTGCCACTTCCGGAAGGTTTTGCATGTCCCTCGTTGACAACGACCGCTTCGCCATGCCCGCGAACGGTTCGGACACCCTCGACACCCTGGTCGAGACCCCCGATGTCGAGATCCTGGACGACTCCGTCCTCGACGACTCCATCGACTCCCTCCTCGACGACTCCGCCGAGCTGGTCGAGGAGACCGCCGCGGAGGACGCCGAGCCCACCATCACCTTCGGCGACCTCGGTCTGCACGACGACGTGGTGCGGGCGCTGAACAAGCGCGGCGTCACCACCCCGTTCCCGATCCAGGCCGCGACCATCCCGGACGCGCTGGCCGGCAAGGACGTCCTCGGCCGTGGCCGTACCGGCTCCGGCAAGACCCTGAGCTTCGGTCTGCCGATGCTGACCCGGATCGCCGCCGCCGAGGGCCGTACCAAGCCCAAGCACCCGCGTGGCCTGATCCTGGTCCCGACCCGCGAGCTGGCCATGCAGGTCGCCGACGCGCTGGAGCCGTTCGGCTCGGTGCTCGGCCTCAAGCTCAAGGTCGTCTGCGGTGGCACCTCGATGTCCAACCAGATCTACGCGCTGGAGCGCGGTGTCGACGTCCTGGTCGCCACCCCCGGCCGGCTGCGTGACCTGATCAACCGCAACACCGCCAAGCTCGACGAGGTCATGGTCACCGTCCTGGACGAGGCCGACCAGATGGCCGACATGGGCTTCCTGCCCGAGGTCACCGAGATCCTCGACAAGGTCCCGAGCGGCGGCCAGAGCCTGCTGTTCTCGGCCACCCTCGAGAACGAGATCGACAGCCTGGTCAAGCGCTACCTGAAGGACCCGGTCACCCACGAGGTCGACGCGGCCCAGGGCGCCGTCACCACCATGAGCCACCACATCCTCGTGGTGAAGCCCAAGGACAAGGCCCCGATCACCAACGCGATCGCCGCCCGCAAGGGCCGCACGATCATCTTCGTCCGTACCCAGATGGGTGCCGACCGGGTGGCCGAGCAGCTGATCGAGGCCGGCGTGAAGGCCGACGCGCTGCACGGCGGGATGACCCAGGGCGCCCGTACCCGGGTGCTCGGCGACTTCAAGGACGGCTACCTCAACGTGGTCGTCGCCACCGACGTCGCCGCCCGTGGCATCCACGTGGACGACATCGACCTGGTGCTCAACGTCGACCCGGCCGGTGACCACAAGGACTACCTGCACCGCTCCGGCCGGACCGCTCGCGCGGGCCGCTCCGGTGCCGTCGTCACCCTGGTGCTGCCGCACCAGCGCCGTGGCGTCTTCCGCCTGATGGAGGACGCGGGCGTGGACGCCTCGCGTCACATCCTCGACCACGCCTTCGACCCCGAGGTGGCCCGGATCACCGGCGCCCGCTCGCTGATCGAGGTGCAGGCCGAGTCGGCCGCCGGGATCGCCGGTGCCGCCGAGCGTGAGGTCGCCGACATGGCGCGCACGCTGGAGCGTGCGCAGCGCCGCGCCAACGAGCTGCGCGAGGAGGCCGACCGCCTGGCCTCCCGGGCCGCTCGCGAGCGGGCCGAGCTGGGCATCGAGGACGAGCCGGTCGTCGAGACCGCCGCTGCCTCGGCTGACGAGGCGTCGGAGGGTGGCGAGGCCGCCGAGACCGTCGCCGCGCCGGCTGCCGTCGAGGCCGACCGCGCCCCCGCCTACCGCGAGGCGCGCAACGAGCGTCCCTCGTACGGTGACCGCGGTGACCGCGGTGACCGCGAGCAGCGTGGCGGGTTCAACCGGGACCGTGACGACCGCTCCGGTGGCCGTTCGGGTGGCTTCAACCGTGACGACCGTGCCCCGCGTACCGGTGGTTTCAACCGTGACGACCGCCCCTCCGGTGGCCGTTCCTTCGGTGGCGACCGGGACAACCGCTCCGGTGGCTTCAACCGTGACGACCGCTCCGGTGGCCGTTCGGGTGGCTTCAACCGTGACGACCGTGCSCCGCGTACCGGTGGTTTCAACCGTGACGACCGCCCCTCCGGTGGCCGTTCGGGTGGCTTCAACCGCGATGACCGTGCGCCGCGTACCGGTGGTTTCAACCGTGACGACCGCCCCTCGGGTGGCTCCTTCGGTGGCGACCGTCCGGCGCGTTCCTTCGGTGACCGCCCGTCCTTCGGTGACCGCGACAACCGTGGTGGCGGCAGCCGTCCGTTCGCCCGCCGCGACGACCACCGCTCCGGTGGCCGGCCGCAGTCCGGTGGCACCGGTGGTGGCTTCAACCGCGATGACCGTGGCGGCCGTTCGTTCGGCGGCGACCGCGACTCGCGTGGCGGCAGCTTCAACGGTGGCGCCGACCGCAACAAGCCGCGCTGGAAGAACTGACGCTCGGTAGCTCCTGAGACGGGCCCGCTCCACTTCGGKGGGGCGGGCCCGTTCGGTTTATTTGCGTGCCGTGGACGCGAGGTGTCGCTAGCGTCCACGGCATGAGCAGCAGACTGCACGAAGTGGCCACCGTGAACGAGGAGATCGCCGAGCGGGGGAGCTACCGGGTCGGCGCCGTCGAGGTCGAGGTGGGCGGGCCGTTGGCCGCCGCCCGGGCCGGGACGGTGTCGTACGGTCCGTCACATCGCCCGGCGGCCACCGGAGCGTTCGGCGGGGTGCCGGAGGTGACGGCCGAGGGCAGCATGCAGGCCGCCCGCCGGCTGACCGAGGACGGCGGCTCGCATGTCGCGGTGCTCAACTTCGCCTCGGCGCGCAACCCGGGCGGCGGCTACCTGCGCGGGGCGAAGGCACAGGAGGAGGACCTCTGCCGCAGCGCCCTGCTCTACCACTGCCTGCTGGCCGCGCCCGACTACTACGAGGCGCACCGCGCCTCCGGCGACCTCCACTACAGCCACCGGGTGATCTGGTCCCCGGCTGTCCCGGTGGTCCGGGACGACCGACGCGAGCTGCTCCGGCAGCCGTACGCCGTCTCGTTCCTCACCTCGCCCGCGCCCAACGCGGGGCAGCTGACGCTCCGTTCGGAGGGCCGGCCGGTCGACGTCCGGGCGGTGCTGGTGGAGCGGGCCGGGCGAGTGCTCGGGGTTGCGGCGGCGCACGGGGTGCGGGAGTTGGTGCTCGGGGCCTGGGGCTGCGGCGTCTTCCGCAACGACCCGGCCGAGGTGGCCGACGCCTTCGCGGTCGCCCTCGACTCGTACGGCGCGACCTTCGACCGGGTGGTGTTCGCCGTCTGGGACCGCACGCCGGTCTCGGCCAACCGGGCCGCCTTCGAGGCGCGGTTCGGGGGCTGACCTACTCAGGTCAGGGGCGGAGGGCGTCCCGCAGGGTGTCGAGCTCGGAGTCGGTCACCCCGTGGGTGTGGAGGTAGCCCGGGATGGAGCCGTGGAGGTCGTGGATGCGGGTGAGGGCGGCGCGGAGGTTCTCGGGGCGGACGGCGTGGGTGAACTGCTGTTGGCCGTGTTCGTCGGTGTAGGGGACCGGGCCGTGGTCGAGGCCGAGGCTGGGGTTGGAGCGGAGGTAGTCGGTGATGATCTCGGCGTCGGAGAGGCCGGCCAGCGACTGGATGACGGCGATGGTGAGGCCGGTGCGGTCCTTGCCGACGGCGCAGTGGATCACTGCGGGGAAGGCGTCCGGTTCGGCCAGCCGGCGAATGGTGCCGGCCACGGCGGGGCCGCCGACCTCGGCCATGAACGGGTAGGCCTCGGCCTGGGTGGCCGGCCAGGTCGGCTTCGAGCCGTCGTTGTCGGGGACCAGCGGGAGGTGGTGCAGCCGGTAGGTCAGCCCGTGGCGCTCGTCGGGCCAGACGGCGAGCTCGGCCGCGGTGCGCAGGTCGATGACGGTCCGGACGCCGAGGCCCTTCAGGCGCTGGGCGCCGTCCGGTGTCATCCGGTTGAGGGAGCCGGAGCGGTACAGCAGGCCGGTGCGGAGCCCGCCCACCCCCGCGTCGCGGAAGTTCTGCACGTCGGGTACGTCGACGAGGGTGGACGCGGCGTCGAACTCACGGTCGGTCGTCATGGCCGTCACGGTAGCGTGCACGACGTGGGGGGAAGGGCGAATTTCGGCAACCCGGTGGGCAGTTGGTCAGCGTCCGCCGGCCAGGTCGAGGAAGGCGCCGGTGACGTACGAGGCGCCGGGCGAGAGCAGGTAGAGGATGCCCTCGGCGACCTCCTCGGGGCGGCCGCCGCGGCCCATCGGGAGCAGTGGTCCGACCCGGTCGACCCGGGCGGGTTCGCCGCCCAGGGCGTGGATGTCGGTGTGGATCAGGCCGGGCCGGACGGCGTTGACCCGGATGCCCTCGCCGGCGACCTCCAGGGCCAGGCCGGTGGTCATGCTGTCCAACGCGCCCTTGGAGGCGGCATAGTCGACGTACTCGTTGGGCGAACCGAGCCGGGAGGCGGCGGAGGAGACGTTGACGATCGCCCCGCCCCGGCCGCCGTACCGGGTGGACATCCGGCGGACGGCGGCGCCCGCGCAGAGGAACGGGCCGGTGATGTTGGCCGTCCAGATCCGGGCCAGCCGGTCCTCGTCCAACTCGTCCAGGCGGCCCTGCTTCTCCAGCGTCCCGGCGTTGTTCACCAGGGCGGTGAGCGGGCCGAACTCCTCGTCCACGGTGCGGAACAGCCGCTCGACCTCGGCGCTGCGGCTGACGTCCGCCCGGACCGCGAGCGCACTGCCGCCGGCTGCCTCGATCCGCTCCACCACACCGGCCGCGGCGGCTTCGTCGGTGCGGTAGTTGACGCACACTCGGTAGCCGCGCTCGGCGGCGAGCAGTGCGGTCGCGGCGCCGATGCCTCGGCCGCCGCCGGTGATCAGGATCACTTCATCACTCATGGGCCGACCGTAACCGATGAGCTGGTAGGGGTGGTTGCGGGGCTGCCAGGGCTACCGGGAGGCCGCTCGGATGGCGGCGATCTTCGGGGCGCGGCTCTTGGGTGAGTCGAGACTGAAGCCGCGGGCGTCACCGAGCTGGTCCCGGACGAAGGTCTCGACCCGGGCCACCGCCTCGCGCAGTGCCTCGTCGGGTGGCACGAAGAGCTGGTGGACGATCTCGCCCGCCTCGGTGTCGTACTCCCAGATCCCGATGATCCGGCCCCGGTCCACCACCAGGTGACTCTGCGGGTCGGCCTCGCTGCCGAAGCTCCGGCCGCCCTTGGTGGCGGGGGAGGAGCGTTCGGCATCGGCGGGATCGAGCAGCCGGGGCAGGTCGCGGTGCAGCAGGTGCAGGCTGTCGATCCCGGCCAGCAGCGCGTACGACGGAGTGGCTGGGGTGCTGAACTCGTCGAATTCGGCATGGAGTTCGGCCGGGATCAGCAGTTCGGTACCGGGTAGCTCGACCAGGTCGAGCGGGGCGGTGGCGGCTTTCGCGGTGGCGGCGGTGAAGCCGGTGAACCAGCGGAAGTGCTTGATCGAGGCCGGGGCAGCCCAGGAGAAGTACCGTTCGGCCAGCTCGGTGGCCGAACCACGGACCGGCTGGTCCCAACTGACGTAGCCGTAACGCTGTTGGTCCAGGCGGCCGTTGACGGGGACCCGGCGGATCAGCCCCCGGGCCTGCAGCAGGCCGAGGGCGATCGGCAGGGTGGTGGTCCGGCCGCGTCGGCGGCCCGGTTCGCCGAGGCCGCGGACCGCGTCGCCGACCGCCGCCCGGATCGCCGTCGGCTCCAACGGCTCGGTATCGGAAAGGACTTGGGAGATGGCGAGGCAGAGTTTCTCGATCTCGTCCCGGCTCACACCGAGGTGCTTCCCGGCCATCGCCACATCGCTCTCGGGTGTGGCGGCCCCGGCCGCCAGGCCGAGGGCGAAGTCGGCAGCCGGGAGCACGTACGTGCAGCCCCGGGCGGACGGCAGCTCGTGCACCTCCAGCGCGGCCACGGCCGCGTCCACCGTCGCCCGGTCCAGCCCGGCCCGGGCGAACAGTCCCAGGTACGGGCTCGCGCCGCCGACCGAACGGGCCCAGCCGGTGGCCGTCAGCACCTCGGCAGCCGAGGCGCCCCGGTGGCCGCCGTCCAGCCACTGCCGGTGCGCCCACCAGGCGCGGAGTTTCGCCGTCGGGATCCCGCTGTTCGCCATGGGGCCAGTATCGGCGGGGCGGGGCCCGGGCGGGTGCAGCGCCGTCCCGGCGGGTCGGGGCGCCCTGCCTTCGCCCCTCGATAACCGTTCGACTCCGGGTCCTGGGAGTCGGGAGACTGCGGTGACCTGCCAGCGGCCGCCGAGGAGGCGAACCCCATGCACGTCCTGCTCTCCGGCATCGTCGGTTCCACCGCGTACGGGCTCGCGCACGCGGGCTCGGACCTCGACCGACTCGGCCTGTTCGCGGCGCCGACCGAGGAGTTCCACGGCCTGCACCGCCCGTCCGAGTCGCACGTCACCACCACGCCGGACCGCACCCTGCACGAGGCGGCCAAGTGGTGCCGCCTCGCCCTCGGCGGCAACCCGACCGCGTCCGAACTGGTCTGGCTGCCCGAGGAGTTGTACGAAGTGCGGACGCCGCTCGGCGAGGAACTGATCGCGATCCGTACCAGCTTCCTCAGCGAGCGCGCTGTCAGGAGCTCCTATCTCGGATACGCCACCCAGCAGTTCAGGAAACTGACCACCCGGGACACCACCGACCCGGTCACCCGGGCCCGGGCCGCCAAACACGCCCGGCACCTGATCCGTCTGGTCCGCCAGGGCATCACCTTGCACGAGACCGGCCACCTGGAGATCCGGCTCGCCGACCCGGCCGGGGTCCGCGCTTTCGGCGAACGGATCGCCGACCGCCCGGAGCTCGCCGCGGACCTCCTCGCCGACGCCGAACGCCGCTTCGACCGGCCCGGTGTCCTGCCGGCAGCTCCGGCCGAGGCGCCGGCCGAGTCCTGGCTCCGCCGGGTCCGGGCCGCTCACCTCGCCGTCGCCTGACGGCCGACGCGGCCGCGGGGTCGGCGGCGCGGGTGCTGCGGCGCGGCGCGCACGGCAATCGGCTGGCCAGACAGCAGGGGGCACCGGGTAGGATCTCGGTGGCAGCGCCCAGGCATGACGGGGGCGCAGGCTGATGGGCCGCTAGCTCAATTGGCAGAGCTGCGGACTTTTAATCCGTAGGTTCAGGGTTCGAGCCCCTGGCGGCCCACCCGCAACCCCAGGTCAGGCAGTCTCTGGCCTGGGGTTTCTGTCGGAACGGGGACAGTGCCCGCAAGGTGCCCCAGATTCGCCGCTCGGCCTGCTGCACGGCGAACGCACCGGTAGAGAGAGACAGCACCGTGCTCGGACAGCCCACTGCTCGGCGCCGTAGTGCGGGCGCGGGCCGGACCACCCGTGGTGTAAATCTGAACAGGTGTCGAGCGTATTCATCGGGAAATGTTCCGTCGGTAAACTCCGGTCGGTCCGGTGAACTCAATGGAGTGGATATCGGATTCCGCGCCACAGTCCGCGCAGTCCGGTGAGGTTGAATGGGCGTATGAGCTTATCTGCGATCGTCTTGGCCGCCTCATGTGTCGCTGTCTCAATTCTGACCCTGTTTCTGATGGTCAGATATGTTCCACAGCGATGGCGCGAAGGATCCGGCCTGAAGGACGGCATCGAACATTTTTCGGCCCTCAACAGGACACTGTTCAGCTTTATCCTGGCCCTCTCGATCGTCTCCGCCGGAGCGAGCCTGAGCAAAGCCGCCGACGAGGTCAGCAGCGAGGGTTCAAGCCTTGTCAACCTCTACTGGGCGACTCGGCCCTTGTCGGAGAAGTCACGCGCGGAGGTACGTGACCTGGCGCGCCGGTACACGTCCACGGTGATCGACGAGGAGTGGCCGGAGATGGCGGAGGGCAGGTCCAGTGCGGGGGCCCAGGAGCTGTACGACGAGCTGCGTCGGGTGCTGCAGGACACGGCGGGCGAATCCAAGCAGGAACAGACTTTCGCGCGGGATTCGCTGGTAGCCCTCCGAGAAGTGGGGGACGCTCGGCGCGCGCGGATGCTGGCGGTGTCCCAGGAGGTTCCCAACTATCTCTGGATCGGCCTGATCCTGTCCGCCGTGCTGCTGGTGGCCACGTCCGCGCTCCAGATCGAGGCCCTGACCTGGCCGGGGGTGGTCGGAATCGGCGGGCTGGCGCTGCTGCTGGCCAGCGTGCTGACCTTGTTGTCGGCCATGAACCACCCCTTTGGCGGGGGAATTCACGTGGAGCCCGATTCATTGGAATTCGCGCTGAATCGCTTCTCTGTCATCTGACCTCGGCCCGCAGGTGTGAGATCCGTACCAGGGCGGGCAGGCGGGTGTACGCCTCGGCGTCGAAGCGGCCTGCCTGTGGGGCGAGCACGGTCGCGGCGGAGAGGGCGACGGCCTGTCGGAGCCGGTCCGGCCAGGGGGTGCCGTGCAGCAGGCCGACGGCGAGCGCGGCGACCGCCGCGTCTCCGGCGCCGGTGGGGTTGCCGGGGACGCGGTCCGGCGGGGTGGCTCGCCAACTGCCGTCCGGGGTACAGGCGATCAGGCCGTCCGGGCCGAGCGAGGCGGCGACCGCCAGCGCACCGAGCGCGCGCAGGCGGCGGGCGCCCTCGAACGGGTCGGCGGTGCCGGTGGCTGCCGCGAGCTCGTGCTGGTTGGGCTTCACCAGGGCGGGGCCGGCGGCCAGGCCGTGCAGCAGGGCGGGGCCTTCGGCGTCGAGCAGGACCGGGATCTGCCGGGCCCGGGCCAGTTCGCCGAGGACGCGGTAGGCGTCCGGCGGCAGGCCGGCGGGCAGGCTGCCGGAGAGCACCACCACACCGGCCCCCGCCAGCAGCGACTGATAGTGGGTCAGGAACGCCTGCCACTCCGCCGGGGTGACGACGGGTCCGGGTTCGAGGTAGCTGGTGGCGTCGCCGGCCAGCTGCTCCACGACGGCCACGGTACGGCGGCTCTCGCCCGCCACGGCGAACAGCCGGGCGGGCAGGCCGGCGACGGCCAGTTCGGCGGCCACCGCCTGTCCGGTCGCGCCGCCTGCCAGGCCGGTGACCAGCGTGTCGTGCCCGAGAGCGGCCAGCGTGCGGGCGACGTTCACGCCCTTGCCGCCCGCCTGTGCGCTCACCTCGCGGATCCGGTTGCTGCCGAACTGCCGTACCTCGTCCAGGTGGTAGGTGACGTCCAGGGCCAGATTGAGGGTGACGGTCAGGATCGTCTGGCTGGGCACGTGGCTGCTCCTGATGCTCGAATGTGCTTGCTTTATAGCGTTTTCAAGCATCAATGCGCAACAAGGGCAGGGCCCGCCGGAGGTGTCCGGCGGGCCCTGCGGCACGGGGTTGGAGCGGGGGCTCAGTACAGCTGGTTGGCCATGCCCCAGGTGCCTGCGTACGCACCGCTCATGGCGAAGGTCGCCATGCTCGGCCGGTAGATGCCGAAGGTGGTGCGGCCCTTGCTCAGCCAGTCACCGACGATGGGTTGGTCGCCGGGGTTGCCGAAGACGGCGGTGGAGACGGTGCCGTTGTCGTGACGCAGGCCGAAGGTCGCGCTGCTGGGGCGGAAGATGCCCAACTGCGCGTGGCCGACACCGTCCCAGTCGCCGACCAGCGGGATGTCACCGGCTTCGCCGAAGGGGACGACGGTGGTACTGCCGTTGTCGTGGCGGACGGCGAGCAGGCGGCTGCTGGGCCGGAAGATCGCCAGCTGGGCGTGGCCGTTGCCGTCCCAGTAGCCGGGCAGCGGGATGTCGCCGAGGTCGCCGTAGGGGACGACGGTGGTGCTGCCGTCGGTGTGGCGCAGAGCGAAGACGCCGTTGCGGTAGATCCCGATCTGGTCGTGGCCCTTGCCATCCCAGTCGGCGATCGCCGGGAGGTCACCGGGCTGGCCGAAGTTCACCTTCGTCACATCGGCCGGACCGCCCTGAGCGGTCGAACGCAGCGCCCAGGTACCGCCGTTGAAGATCCCGTTCGCGGACGGGTTTCCGGCGGCCCAGCGCCCGGCGATCGGTACGTCGCCGGGCACGGCGAAGTTGATCTGCGCCTGCCCGTCCGCACCGGCCGTGCGGCCGTGGTCGTCGGTCGCGGACAGCCGGATCGGGTAGCGCCCGGGCGCCGCGTAGGTGTGCGGGACCGTGCCCAGGCTGTCCGGTCCGGTGCGGGCGACGGCCGGGGTGCCGTCGCCGAAGTCCAGGCTCCGGCCGGTCACCGGCCAGGGGCTCGTGACGCTTGATTCGGCCTCGACGAAGCCGGGGTGGGAGCCCGGACGGTTGTGATAAACCGTCAGGCGCGCGGTGAGGGCACCGACGGGCTCGACGGTAACGCTCTCCTCGGCCGTCAGGGTGGCGCCGGTGCGGTCGGTCGTCGTCAGCTTGAGGACGTAGGTGCCGGGAGCGTAGGTGCGGGTCAGCGGGAAGGACGGAGCCGTCACCAGCGCACTGCCGTCGCCCAGGTCCAGGGTGCTGACGGTGGGGTACCACGGGGAGTTGACGACGCCGTAGACGGTGACGTCCAGCGGGTGGCCCAGCACGCTGCCCGGCACCGGGTTGAGCCCGATGTCGAACGGCTTCTGGTACTCGAAGGCTCCCCGGTCGTGGCGGCTGGTGCCGGTGCCGGTGTTCGCCACGATCGGGTCCTCGACGCGTGGCCTGCCCAGCAGGTCGACGTCCAGCCGGCCGGTGGCGCTCTCGTCGGCCGAGTCCATCGCGGCGGTGTCGGCCTTGGGTATCAGGTCGATGTTCGGCTCGCCGAACAGGGTGATCTTCGGGTCGACGTCGAGGTCGTGCACGCCCTGGCCGGTGGCCGCGGTGAAGGCTGCCGGGCCGGTGGCCGCCTTGCCGCCCCAAGAGTAGGCGAGGCCACCGGGGTTCGGGTGCACCAGGTTGTAGTCGACGACGGTGCCGGGGACGGAAGCCGCCGAGACGCTCAGGTCGACCTCGTCCCTGCAGGCCGGACCGAGTGCGTTCGCCCAGATCGCGTTCTCCGCCACGAGGTTGTTGCGGACGGCCGCGCCGGAGGAGTTGCCGAGCAGCGCGATGCCGTGCCCGCAGTTCTCCACCACGGTGTTGGAAGTGAGGACTGTGCCGGGGGCGTCGGTGACGGTGATCCCGCCGCCCCGGTTGGCGTTGAACGCGTTGGTGGTGACGACCGTACCGGCCACACCCGCGTCCACGGCCAGGCCGGCGCCACCGCTGCCGCCGAAGCGGTTTCGGCTGATGGTGGTGTTCGTGGTCTTCCCGCTGAGCCGGACGGCCGGTGCGGGGGTCGAGAAGTACCCGGACATCGTGCCGGCGAGGTGGAAGAGGCTGCCGGTGATCGAGACCCGGTCGGAGTCCTTGACGACCACGGCCTCCTGCCACGACTGGAAGGCCAGGTCCTTGAGGACGATGTCGTGGACGCCGGTGGCCGTGATGGAGTGCGGGAGGGCCGGGTTCCCCGAACGGGAGCCGCCGACCACGTTGGTGGCCGACTTCGTGGTCCTGGGGTCGAGCTCGCCCTCGAAGACGATCGGGTTCTGGGCGGTGCCCGACTGCTTGAGCACCACCTGCTCCTGGTAGTACCCGCCGCGGATCCGTACGGTCTGGCCCGGCTGCACGTCATCGGCGGCGGCCTGGATGGTGCAGTACGGCTGCGCCTCGGTGCCGGAGCCGGCGTCCGAGCACACGGTGCTGCGGTTGTAGACGTGGAGCACTGTCGCCTCGGCCTGCGCCGTCAGGGCCGGCAGCGAGGAGCCGATGACGGCCGAACTCACGAGGGCCGCGGCGATACCCGCGCGGCGATGGTTGAACACTGCTGATCCCCCAGTCAGTTGAGCGGAGCACCCGGGCCGGTCGTGACGCTCACAGCGTCGGAGGACGGCCTTCCGGCGGCGCGGCGCTCAGTATGCACGAGGGCTTCCGACCCCCCTGGTGAGGGGTGTCCGACGGGACGAAAGCCGATGGTGTGGGCCGGAATCGTGGTGGATACTGATCGCCGGACTGATAGGGATGATCGGATCATCTGTTCGTCAAAGTCCGGCCAGGCAGCGCCATTTCTTTCCAAGAGGGATCAACTGTGTCAATTCGCCGCTTTGTCGGCCTAGCCGCAGCTGTTGCCAGCTCGGCTGTCATCGGCTCCTCGGTTCCCGTTCTGACAGCGCAGGCCGAGGCGGCTGTGCTCCACGTCGACAAGCTGAACACGAGCTGCTCGGACGCCGGGACCGGTACCGCGGCGCAGCCGTACTGCACCATCCAGGCCGCCGCCGACGACGTGCAGCCCGGCCAGACCGTGGAGATCGCCGCCACCGGCTACCACACCTCCTACGACGAGCAGGTGACGGTCCGCAGCTCGGGCGCCCCCGGGGAGCCGGTCACCTTCCGGGGTGTCCCCGCCCGGGGTGAGCGGGAGATCCTGATCGGCACCCCTTGGTCGCTGGTGGATCCGCGGACCGTTCCGCACGGATTCCTGATCTCCGGGGTACACGACGTCACGGTCACCGGCGTGGTCCTGAGCACCCCTCAGGAAGGCGTGCTGGTACGGGACTCCCAGCGGATCGTGCTGGACGGCAACACGGTCAACAACGCGGGCGACGTCCCGCCCGTCGACGGCGCGCCCGCCTTTCCCGCCAACGCTCCCGGTATCCGGCTGACCGGTGCGACCGCGGATGTCACGGTCAGCCGCAACCAGGTGCACGGCAGCGGGACGGTCGGCATCGCGGTCGAGGCCGGTGCGGCCAGGACGGTCGTCACCACCAACCAGGTCGTCAGCAGCGGCACGCACGGAGTGCTGGTCACCGATGCCCCCGGCACGGTCCTGACCAGCAACACCGTCTCGCAGAACTGCCAGGCCGGGATCGTGCTGGCCGGGAACTCCTCCGGCAGCACGATCAAGAACAACATCCTCAACGAGGACTACACCTCCTGCGCCGTCGGCCCGCAGTTCGCCGAGCTGGTGGTCTCCGCAGGGTCGACCGCCGGGACCGTTGCCGACTACAACACGGTCCACCCCTGGACCGGGAAGGCCGCCTACTCCTGGGGCGGCACGGTCCGGACGCCGGCCGAGTTCAAGGCCCTCGGCCAAGGCGGGCAGGACAGTGCCGTCGACCCTCGGCTCGGATATGCCAACGGTGACCAGTACGCCCACACCGCCGTGGTGGGGGTGACCGACGCGGCCGACGAGTCGGCCCCCGGCCAGCTGAGCACCGACATCAACGGCAGGCCGCGGGTCAACCACCCCGGCATCGCCGACACCGGCACCGGCACCGGGTACTCCGACCGGGGTGCGACCGAGATCCAGGACCCGATCGGGGCCTCGGTGTCGGGCTCCGCCCAAGCTGAGCCGGGGCACCCGCTGCGCGCCGTGGTGCAGGGGTCCTACAACCCGGGCTGGTCGTCGGCGGGCGTCACGCTGGACCTCGGTGACGGGAGCGCTCCGATCGCTTCCCCCGGCCTCCCGGTGACCCACGACTACCCGGCCGCCGGTACCTACACCGTCACCCTCACCGCGACCAGCACCCAGGGACTGGTCCGGAAGTCCACGGCAACGCTGACCATCAGCAAGGTGGGCCCGGTCGTCGCAGGGTTCTCGGTCGGACAGCAGGACCGCTCCGTCCCGACGGTGACCTTCAGGGACCAGTCGTCCAGCCCCTGGACGGTCTCCAAGTACGTCATCGACTTCGGTGACGGGTCTCCTGTGGTGGTCTCGAACGGCCCGACTCCGCCGGCCCTCACCCACACCTACGAGGTCGGCAGGACCTACACCGTCTCCGAGACCGTGTACGACGACCACGGCCGCTCCGCGAGCAGCAGCGCCCAGTCCTACGTGGTCGGTCCGCAGCCCGGTGTGCCGGTCACCGGCTACTTCGGCGGTCCCACCACGCAGGTCGGACTCTTCGACAACGGCCGCTGGGCCGTCAGCTACCAGAAGGTCACCGCGCAGGCGAGCTTCAACCCGTCGTTCGGCAACCCCGGTGACATCCCGGTGGTCGGGCGCTGGGAGACGAACGGTGCCCCGGCTCAGCTGGGCGTCTACCGGCCGAGCAGCGCCAGCTTCGCGCTGCAGCTCGGCAACGGCTCCGTGGTCACCGTGCCGTTCGGCGAGCCGGGTGACATCCCGGTGCCGGGCTACTGGGACCGCAACAATCACCACCAGTTGGCGATCTACCGTCCCAGCAGTGGCCTGCTTGCCGTGCGCCACGACGACGGTTCGGTGACCACGCTGCGCTTCGGCAGCCCGGGCGACCTGCCGGTGGTCGGTGACTGGGACGGTGTCGGTCACGCCCAGTTCGGCATCTTCCGGCCCGGCGCGACTGCGGGTGCGGCGAACACCTTTGCCCTGCGGCACGACAACGGCAGTGTCTCCACCGCCACTTACGGGGAGCGGGGTGACCTGCCGGTGGTCGGTGACTGGTCGTGGAAGAACCGGACCACCTTCGGGATCTTCCGTCCGAGCAGCCACACCTTCGCGCTGAGCAACGCCTACGCCCAGCAGGCCGACATGGTCTTCAAGGTCACGAACTGACCTGACGTCACCAGCTGGATAACCCGGACGGCCGGGGCGGACACCACGTCGCTGATCGGCTCATCTGTTCGTCAGAGTCCGGCCAGGCAGCGCCACTTCACTTCTTTCCAAAAGGGATCAACTGTGTCCATTCGCCGCTTTGTCGGCCTAGCCGCAGCTGTCGTGAGCTCGGCTGTCATCGGATCCTCGATCCCGGTGCTGACCGCACACGCCGAGGCTGCGGTCCTGCATGTCGACAAGCTGAACGCGAGCTGCTCGGACGCCGGTTCCGGCACTGCGGCGCAGCCGTACTGCACCATCCAGGCCGCCGCCGATGACGTGCAGCCCGGCCAGACGGTGGAGATCGCGGCCGTCGAGCCCGGCAACGCCTACGCCGAGCAGGTCACCGTCCGGCGCTCGGGTACCCAGGGAAAGCCGGTCACCTTCCGGGGTGTCCCCGCTCCCAACAAGGACTACGTCATGCTCGGCACCGGATGGTCGCTCGAGAGTGCGCGGACCATCCCGTACGGATTCCTGATCTCCGGGGTGCACGACGTCACGGTGACCGGCTTCTACATCGCGACGCCTCAGGAGGGCGTACTCGTCCGGGACTCCCAGCGGGTCGTGCTGGACCGCAACACGGTGTCCGACGCGGGTGACCCCCCGACCGTGAACGGCACGCCCACGTTCCCCACCGACACCCCGGGTATCCGGGTGACCGGGGCGGCCTCCTCGGACGTCACGGTGAGCCGCAACCAGGTGTACAGCAGCGGCACGGCCGGTATCGCGGTCGAGGCCGGTGCCGTCAGGACGGTGGTCACCACCAACCTGGCCGGCAACAACGTGACCCAGGGAGTGCTGGTCACCGACGCCCCCGGCACGGTCGTGACCAGCAACACCGTCACACAGAACTGCGTGGCCGGGATCACGCTGGCCGGGAACTCCTCCGGCAGCACGGTCGAGAACAACATCCTCGCCCAGGGGTACAGCTCCTGCAGCGCCGATCCGGGCTTCGCCGAGGTGTTCGTCTCCCAGGGGTCGACGGCCGGCACCGTCGTCGACTACAACGTGGTCCATCCCTCGAGCGGGAGGGCCGGCTACTCCTGGGACGGCAAGTCCTACGCTTCGGCAACCGACTTCAAGGTCACCGGACAGGGCGCGCACGACAACGACGTCGACCCGAGGTTCGGCTACCAGTACACCCCGACCGCCGCGGCAGGTCTGACCGACGCGGCGGACGAGTCGGCCCCCGGTCAGCTGGCCACCGACATCAACGGCAACCCCCGGGCCAACCACCCGGGCATCGCCGACACCGGCACCGGCGAGAGTTCCACGGACCGGGGCGCGACCGAGATCCAGGACCCGATCGGGGCCTATCTGCAGGCGTACCCCTACAGCTCGGCGGAGCACCCGCTGCGTGTTGCGGCACAAGGCAACTACACCCCGGGCTGGTCGTCGGCCGGCGTCACGCTGGACTTCGGCGACGGGACTGCCCCGGTCGTCTCCCCGACCCTCCCGACGACTCACGACTACGCGGCCGCCGGTGTCTACACCGTCACCCTCACGGCGACCAGCACCCAGGGCCTGGTCCGGAAGTCCACCGTGACGCTGGCCATCGGTGAAGTCGGCCAGATCCGTGCGGACTTCGGGGTCGCGCAGCTGGACCGCTCCGTCCCGACCGTGAGCTTCACGGACCAGTCGTCGTCCAGCCCCTGGCCGGTCTCCCGGTACGTCATCGACTTCGGTGACGGCACCCCCGCGGTGGTCTCGAACGGCCCGAGCGCGCCGAACCTCACTCACACCTACGCGGCCGGTGGCACGTACACCGTCACCGAGACCGTGTACGACGACCACGGCCGCTCGGCTACAGGCACCCACGGGACCTACGTCGCCGGTCCGTTGTCGGGCACGCCGGTCACCGGCTACTTCAGCGGTCCCACCACGCAGGTCGGGCTCTTCGACAACGGCCGCTGGGCCGTCAGCTACCAGAAGGTCACCGCGCAGGCGAGCTTCAACGCGTCGTTCGGGCAGGCCGGGGATGTCCCGATTGTCGGCCGCTGGGAGATGAACGGTCCCCCGGCTCAGCTGGGCGTCTACCGGCCGAGCAGCGCCGGCTTCGCGCTGCAGCTCGGCAACGGCTCCGTGGTCACCGTGCCGTTCGGTGAGCCGGGTGACATCCCGGTGCCGGGGTACTGGGACAACAACGGTCACCACCAGTTGGCGATCTACCGTCCCAGCAGTGGCCTGCTCGCCGTACGGCACGACGACGGTTCGGTGACCACGCTGGGCTTCGGCAACCCCGGCGACGTGCCGGTGGTCGGTGACTGGGACGGTGTCGGTCACGCCCAGCTCGGCATCTTCCGGCCCGGGGAGACCTCCGGTGCGGCGAACACCTTCGCCCTGCGGCACGACAACGGCACCGTCTCCACCGCTGGTTACGGAGAGAAGGGCGATCTGCCGGTGGTCGGTGACTGGTCCGGGAAGAACCGGACCACCTTCGGGATCTACCGTCCGAGCAGCCGCACCTTCGCCCTGAGCAACGCCTACGCCCAGCAGGCCGACCTGGTCTTCAAGATCACGAACTGAGCTGAGCGCTGACGGCCCGGCCGACGGGCCGTCAGCGCAGCAGGCGGCGTTCCTTGGCGGCGGCGACCGCGCCCGAGCGGGTGTCCACGCCGAGCTTGTCGTAGATCCGGCCGAGGTGGGTCTTCACGGTGGCTTCGCTGATGAACAGGGCGCGGGCGATCTCGCGGTTGCCGAGACCCTGCGCCAGCTGGGCGAGGATCTCCTGTTCACGGTCGGTCAGTTGGGGCGCCGGAGTGCGGAGTTGGGCCATCACCCGGGAGGCCACCGGCGGGGAGAGGGTGCTGCGGCCTTCGGCGGCCGCGTGGATGGCGGCGAAGAGTTCCTCCGGGCGTTCGGCCTTGAGCAGGTAGCCGGTCGCCCCGGCGGCGATCGCCCGGTTGATGTCGGCGTCGGTGTCGTAGGTGGTGAGCACCAGCACGTACGGGGCGCCGGGCCGTCCGGCGATCTGCCGGGTGGCTTCCACCCCGTCGATGCCCTCGCCGAGTTGGAGGTCCATCAGCACCACCTGCGGTGCCAGTTTGGCTGCCAGCGCGACCGCCTCCTCGCCGCTGCCGGCCGCGCCGACCACCTCGATGTCGCCCGCACTGGCGAGCAGTGCGAGCAGTCCGGCCCGGACCACGGCGTGGTCGTCACAGACCAGCAGTCGTACGGGAGTTGTGGCGGTCACGGTGCCTCCAGGGGGATGGCGGCGGTGACCACGGTGCCCTCGCCGGGGGTGGACTCGACGGTCAGTGTGCCGCCCAACTGCCGGACCCGGGCCCGCATCGCGGGCAGCCCGTGGCCCCGGCCCTCGGACTCGGTCGGGCTCTCGATCGGGCTCGAGGCCGGGCTGCCGATCCCCTGCCCGTCGTCACCGATGTCCAGGACCACCTGGTCGCCGAGGTAGGAGAGGGTGAGCGCGGCCGTCCGGGCCCCCGCGTGCTCGCGGACGTTGGCCAGTGCGCCCTGGGCGATCCGCAGCAGCGCGCTCTGCACCACGTCCGGCAGCGGCACCGGGGCGCCGTCCAGGTGACAGCGGACGGTGAGTCCGCTCTCCGCCGCCTCCCGTTCGGCGAGGGTGCGCAGGGCCTGGTCGAGCCCGGCCCCGTCGGCCAGGTCGGCGGGCGCCAGGTCCCGGACGAAGCGGCGGGCCTCGGCCAGGTTGCGGGCGGCGATCGCGGCGGCGGTGTGCACATGGGTCCGCGCAGTGACCGGGTCGGACTCCCAGGTGCGGTCGGCCGCCTGGAGCAGCATCTGCTGGCTGGACAGGCCCTGGGCCAGCGTGTCGTGGATCTCGATGGCCAGCCGCTGACGCTCCGCCAGTGTGCCCTCGCGCCGTTCGGTGGCGGCCAGTTCGCTTCGGGTGGAGACCAGGTCCGCGATCAGCGCGCGCTGCCGTTCGGCCTGCCGCTCCATCTGCAGGAACACCACGGTGGCCAGCCCGGCCACGGCGGGCGGGGCGATCAGCCCGACCGGGTCGAGGCCGGTGAGCTTCTCCTCGGAGTACACCACCAGCGCGGTCAGCCCGGCCACCAGCGGGATCGCGGCGCGGGCGGGCAGGGTGCGCAGCGCGGTGTAGATCAGCGGCACCGCACACCACGCGAAGCTCGGCGCCAGCAGGACCAGCACCGCCCAGAGCCCGGCCACCACCGCCAGCCGGACCACCCGGACCGGGCGCGCACCGGCCCGCAGCCAGGGCAGCTCCGGCAGTTGGGCCAGCGCCAGCGCCAGGCTCAGCCCGATCACCCAGCCCGCCCGGTCGCTGTCGCCGTGCCGGAGCAGGTACCGGGTCAGCGAGGCGCCGAGCAGCAGCAGGAACGCGCCGTACATCACCACGGTGAGCCGGTCGGTGCCCGGATCCCCGGCGCTCTTCGCTGACACCGCGCGCTCCTCCGTCCGTCGGTTCCGTCCTGTTTCGTACCCATCCTCACCCGGCCGCTCCCGCTGGGCGTCAACCGATCGGCTGACCCGGCGTGCCGCGCCCCGGCGCGGGTCCCGGCTCGGCCACGATGGGGCGCATGCCTCAGATGACCGAGCCCGAGTGGCGCGCCTTCCTCTCCGCCGGCACCCGTACCGGCAAGCTCGCCACCACCCGGGCCGACGGCAGCCCGCACGTGGCCCCGGTCTGGTTCCTGCTGGACGGGGACGACCTGGTACTGAACACCGGTGCCGACACGGTGAAGGGGCGCAACCTGGCCCGGGACGGCCGGGTGATGGTCTGCGTGGACGACGACCGGCCGCCGTTCGACTTCGTGCTGGTCCGGGGGAAGGCCACGCTCAGCGACGACCTGGCCGAGGTCCGGCACTGGGCGGGCCGGATCGCGGCCCGCTACATGGGCGAGGACCGGGCCGAGGAGTTCGGCGCCCGGAACGGGGTGCCGGGCGAGCTGCTGGTCCGGATCCGGATCCAGAAGGTCTCCGCGGTGGGTGCGGTGGCCGACTGAATCCGCCCGGTGGGGCCGTTCACCGACCTTCGGCACACCGGCGACCGCTCCGACGTCGACCCGCTGATCAGCACCCTCAAGCTCACCGGCGACTACATGGGGATGCGCTGGGGCGGTGTCCTGCTCGGCAACGGCACCCGCCCCGGTGACGTGCACCGGGACGAGCTGACCTACGGGCGCTCAACGCACCAGCAGCTCACGGACGTCCGCCGGGGCACGGTCGCGGCTGCGGCCGAAGAGCAGCAGGACCAGGGCCAGCCCCACGGCCGCGCCCGCGCACTGGGCCAGGACGAAGGCCGGGACCGAACCCGGGGCGATGCCGGTGTAGCTGTCGGTCAGGGTCCGGCCGACGGTGAGGGCCGGGTTGGCGAAGCTGCCCGAGGAGGTACCCCAGGCGGCGGCGGCGATCCAGGCGGCGACCGCGACCGGGGCATAGCCGCCCCGGTCGGCCCGGAGCAGGCCGAAGACCAGCAGGATCAGCACTCCGGTGGCCACCGCCTCGGCCAGCCAGAGGTGACCGGCCGAGCGGGTCTGGCCGGAGAGCTCCAGGAGCGGCCGCTCGAACATCAGGTTGGCCAGCCCGGTCCCGGCGGCTGCGCCGAGCAGCTGGGCGGCCGTGTAGCCACCCAGCTCACGCAGGGTCAGACCGGTGCCGGTGCGGCGGTCGGTCCACCAGGCGGCGGCCGAGACCAGCGGGTTGAAGTGCGCACCGGAGACCGGTGCGAGCAGCGCGATCAGCACGGCCAGCGCCAGCACCGAGGCCAGCACGTTGGCGAGCAGCTGCACCCCGCCGTCCCGGCTCAGCCCGGTGGCCTGGATGCCGGAACCGACCAGGACGGCGGCCAGCACGGCGGTGCCGACGGCTTCGGCGGCCAGCCGGCGGTACAGCGAGGAGGGCATCATGCCGCCATCGTCGCCAGCGCCCCCGGCGCCGGACAATTGGCCGGTACACCCAAGGTCGGGCCGCCGACGGGGTGCCCGCTCGGAGACTCGTACGGCGTGCGCCCGGCGCGGGCTTGACCCTCACGCGACGTGAGGCGGCAGAGTCGGGGTCGGCAAGGAGGGAGCAACCGGATGAGCAAGGATCTCTCGGTCGGTCAGGTCGCCACGATCGCCAAGGTGACGGTACGGACCCTGCACCACTACGACGAGATCGGACTGCTGTCACCCGGCGGCCGGACCCCGGCGGGCTACCGCCGTTATCGGGACACCGACCTGGACCGGCTGCAGCAGATTCTGTTCTACCGCGAACTCGGCTTCTCCCTCGAGGAGATCGCGGCCATCCTGGACGACGGCACGGTCAGCCCGACCGAGCACCTGCGCCGGCAGCACGAACTGCTGCACGCGCGGATCAGCCACCTCCAGGAACTGGCCGCGGCAGTCGAACACGCCATGGAGGCGAGCACGATGGGCATTCAGCTGACCCCGGAGGAGAAGTTCGAGGTCTTCGGCCGGGACTACCAGGAGAGCTGGGAGGCCGAGGCCGAGCAGCAGTACGGCGAGTCGGACGCGTGGCAGCAGTCCAGGCGCCGCACCGGCCGCTACACCAAGGCGGACTGGGCGCGGATCAAGGCCGAGGGCGACGCGCTCAACGCCCGGTACGCCGCCGCCCTCACTGCGGGGATCGCCCCCGACAGCGCGGAGGGGATGGCGCTGGCCGAGGCCCACCGGCAGCAGATCACCGACGCCTACTACGACTGCGGGTACGCCATCCACCGCGGCCTGGCCGAGATGTACCTCGCCGACGAGCGGTTCACCGCCACCTACGAGCGGATCGCCCCCGGCCTGGCCCACTGGCTGCACGCCGCGATCATCGCCAACGCGGAGGCGTACGAGGGGAGTTGATCAGGCCACTCCGCGGCCGAAGGCCCGCCGGTACGCGGTCGGTGAGGTCCTCATGGTCCGCCCGAAGTGATGCCGGAAGGTGGCGGCGGACTCGAAGCCGACCGCCGTGGCGATCTCCTCCACCGTGCCCTCCGGGTCCTCCAGCAGCGGGAGGCTGGCGGCGATCCGCTGGGTGATCACCCAGCGCATCGGGCTGGTGCCGTTGCGGGCGGTGAAGTGCCGCAGGTACGAACGGTCGGACATCCGTGCCGCATGGGCGAGTTGAGTGACGGTCAGTGGCTCCGCGAGCTGGTCCAGGGCCCACTGCATGGAGCGGGCGATGCCGTCGTCCTCCTCCTCGACCGGGCGGACGGCGGCTTCGATGAACTGGGCCTGCCCACCGGCCCGGTGCGGCGGGACGACGAAGCGGCGGGCCACCGTGTTGGCGACCTTGGCGCCGTGGTCGCTGCGCACCAGGTGAAGGCAGAGGTCGATGCCCGCCGCGCTGCCCGCACTGGTCAGCACCGAACCGTGGTCGACGTACAGCACGTCGGGGTTGACCTTGACCAACGGGTAGCGCTGCTGGAGGAGTTCGGCGTACCGCCAGTGGGTGGTGGCCTCCCGGCCGTCCAGCAGGCCGGCCGCCGCGAGGGCGAACGCGCCGGAGCAGATCGAGACGATCCGGGCGCCGCGCTCGTGCGCGGTGCGCAGCGCGGCGACCAGGCCGGGGGAGACCTCGCCGCTGAAGGTGTTCGGGACGGCGACCACGATCACCGTGTCGGCGGCGGCCAGCTCGTCCAGACCGTGGTGGGCGGTGATCGAGAAGCCGCCGACCGCGTTCAGCGGGGTGTCCGGGCGGTCGGCGCAGACCTTCAGGCCGTACCAGGGGGTGGCCAGCAGGCCGGTCAGCTCCGGCCGGGCGAGTGCGAACACCTCGACCACCACGCCGAGTTCGAACGGGGCCATGCCGTCGAAGGCGTACACCGCGATGGTGTGCACCGGCTCGGGGCGGGGGCCGATGCTGACGGCGACGGGGTGGGCGGGCGGCTGGGCGGCCATCGGGCACTCCTGGTCGGGCTGGCGGGATCTTGGCGAGTGTAGTCGTGTGCGCCACCGTCGGCTCCCGATGCCCGGATCGCAGGATGGAGTCGTCAGCCGGCGAGCACAACCGACCGACCGGAGCCAGGACATGACCACTCTCACCGCCACCGCCGTCACTTCCCCCGTCACCGAGATCCCGGCGCTCTCCCCCGAGCGGGAGCGGGTGGCCGAACTGCCGGCCGGGCTGGGTCTGGTCTGCTGATCGGGGACGCCTCGGATCGGGACGCCGAAAAATGTTCTGAACCGACCTGCAACCTCCCCGGGGGATGCACGTCTATCAGGTTGAGAGCCAGGGGAGCCGGGAGGCGCCGAGCCCGGCAGCTCTCACCAACTACCGGACTTCTGCGGCTCCTTGGGGGACCTGCGTCATGCCTGCGACCGATATCAGACGAATTGAGAAGAACGCCGCCGTCGCGACCAACTGGACCCGGCGCGGCCGGCGACTCGCGGTCGCGGTTCCGCCGGCGGCCGGCTCACCGCGGTGAACGCCGGGCTGGAGTACACCGTCGGTGCCGTCGGCGACGCACACCCCAGCGTCGCCAAGAAGTTCTGAACCCGAACGCCAGGGGCCGTTCGAGCCACCGGAGTTGGTGCGGCGTCAGGAACCCAGGCCGCGGCCCTGATCGGATGCGTCCGAGGCGCGGAACGCCGGGACCCTGGTTGGAGAAGGCCCGATGAGTCAGAAGAACAGCGACACCGACGGCACCGGGGCACCGACCGAGCGGCTGCTCCGCGAGGCGCTGGCGGCCCGTGCCGGGGCGATCGGCGTGCACGACCTCGCTCCGGTGGCGCCGCCGCGCCGCCGGCTCGGCCGGCTGAGGCCGGTGCGCCCCGCACCCGTACCGCCCTCCGCGCCCGGGTGCTCCAACGCCTAGTGGGTTTCGGCGTGATGGAACAATCGCGCTGGTCAAAGAGCATGACAGTGGAATTTGACGGAAAGCGGCCCCCTTGCCGGGTGCCGTCCTGGGGGAGAGTGGAACACGTATGTCCATCGCGATCGGCCTGCTGCAGCCCGGACATTCCGGGGGTGGTGCGCTCAGGGGGGTCTGGCGACTCCTGTTCGGGGCGGAGGCCGTTGCGGAGCCCACCGACCTCGACCAGCCGCGCGGGGAGGCGAAGCGTTCGGGCTTCCGGTTGCTGCGCGGCGGCCGCCCGGCCGACGAGAGCAGGCCGACGCTGACCGAGCTCTACCATGCGCAGCGGTTGAGTCTGGTGCGGATGGCGGTGCTGCTGGTCGACCGTCAGGACGTGGCCGAGGACGTCGTGCAGGAGGCGTTCACGGCGCTGTACCAGCGGCACGGGGAGGACCTGGGCGATCTGGACAACGCGCTGGGGTACCTGCGTACTTCGGTGGTGAACGGCGCCCGCTCGGTGCTGCGGCGACGGAAGACGGCCCGGGAGTACGTGCCGCCGCACGAGGCCGACGCGGCATCGGCGGAGGAGCACGCGGTGCTCAACGACGAGCACCGGCGAGTGCTGGTCGCCCTGCAGGAGCTGACCACGCGTCAGCGTGAGGTGCTGGTGCTGCGCTACTGGTCCGACATGTCCGAGGCGCAGATCGCCGAGACCCTGGGCCTGTCCCGGGGCGCCGTGAAGTCCACCGCCAGCCGGGCCCTGGACGCCCTGGAGAAGCAGCTGGAGAAGACCCGATGAGCGAGAAGAACCACGGCACCGGCGGCGTCGAGTCGCCGACCGAGCGACTGCTCCGCGAGGCCCTGTCGGCCCGGGCCTCCGCCATCGGGGCGCACGACCTCCGCCCGGCCGATCCGCCGAGCCGGCGCCTGCGCCGGCTGAGGCCGGTGCAGGTGGTCACCGCCGTGGCGATGTTCGGCCTGGCGGCCTCCGTGGCGGGGTACTTCACGCTGGCCGGCAGCCCGACCGCGAGTCACCAGGACCCGCCACCGGCGGCGAGCCTGAGCGCTTCGCCGACGCCGGAGGAGTCCCCCTCGCCGTCCCCCTCGCCGAGCGCCTCCGCCTCGCCGTCGACCTCCCCGGAGACGACCCCGAGCGCACCGGCCGCGACCTCGTACACCTTCCGCAACGTCACGTTCGACGTGCCGGCGGGCTGGCGGACGGTGACCGAGAGCTCCGGTGCGGACAGCATCCGGGTCTGCGTATTCACCCCCGACACACCGGAGTCGGCGATCCCGGCGAAGGGATTCGGGGCCTGCGTTCCGTACGGCGTGGAGATCGTCGTCTGGAACAGTGCTGCGGAGCTGGAGAACGCGACCTGGCCGATCGAGCAGTTCCTGGACTCTCCCGCCGGCTGGTCCAGCCAGCCGTACTGCTCGGTGTGGGGGAACCCGCGCTTCCCTGAAGGCGAGGGGTACAAGCGCCTGGGAGAGCCGAAGCGGACGACCCTGGCGGTCGACGGTCACTACGGGAACAAGACCGAGTGGCAGGTGGCCTGCAACGCGAACGAGCGGTTCACCGCCCAGATGTGGGGCTTCCACAAAGAACAGGTCTTCGTGGCCGCCAACGGTCTGCGCAGCGACTACCAGGACGACCTGGAGTCGATCGTGCAGAGCCTCGACCTGAGCAAGCACACCGATCCCCTGAAGCAGGGGCACAGCAGCGACGTCAAGGTGACCTTCGGTCAGGAGACCGCGGTCCGGGAGGGCGACACCGAGATCGTCACCTTCCCGGTCACCTTCTACAACGTCAGCTCCACCTCCTACCGCTCCGTGGAGCCGGTGGTGGTCGGTGAAGCGCCGAGAAATGGGGTGGGCGGCCCGTTCGATGTCACCCAGGAGCCGGAAGGCACGATGGAGCGCAAGGACGGCAGCGTCTGGACCAAGCTCCCCTCGCTCAGGATAGGAGGCGGTATGGACTACGCCGGTACCGGCAAGGCCGCCGCGTTCGCGTTGGCGCCCGGCCAGAGCCGCACGATCACTTACCGAATGAAGCTCACCACCAAGGACCGGATGGGAGGTTTCGGCATCACAGGCGCGGCCTATCTGCCGTTCACTGGGGACGCCTTCACCTCGGTCGGCACCGTGCAGTACGCCATGCCGATCCACCGGGTCAAGTAGCCAGGCAACGGAGGGGGGGGGCCCCCCCCCCGGCGTTGCCGTCGGCGGTGACCAGGATGTCGTCCTCGATCCGGACGCCGATGCCGCGGTACTCCTCGGGGACGGTGAGGTCGTCCAGCTGGAAGTACAGGCCGGGCTCGACGGTGAGGCACATGCCGGGCTCCAGCAGCGCGTCCACGTAGCTCTCGCGGCGGGCCTGCGCGCAGTCGTGCACGTCCAGGCCGAGCATGTGGCCGGTGCCGTGCAGGGTCCAGCGGCGCTGCAGGCCGAGCTCGAGCACCTTCTCGACGTCGTACACCGAGGCGTCCAACAGGCCCCAGGCGAGCAGGCGTTCGGCCAGCACGCGCTGCGAGGCGTCGTGGAAGTCGCGGAACCGGCCGCCGGGCTTGACGGCGGCGATGCCCGCCTCCTGGGCGTCGTAGACGGCTTCGTAGATCTTGCGCTGGAGCGCGTTGAAGCGGCCGTTGATCGGCAGGGTGCGGGTGACGTCGGCGGTGTAGAGGGTGTGCGTCTCCACGCCCGCGTCCAGCAGCAGCAGCTCGCCCGGGCGGACGTCGCCGTCGTTGCGGACCCAGTGCAGGGTGGTGGCGTGCGGGCCGGCGGCGCAGATCGAGCCGTAGCCGATGTCGTTGCCCTCGACCCGGGCGCGGCGCCAGAAGGTGCCCTCGATCCAGCGCTCGGAGGTGGCCACGGCCTGGCCCAACTCCCTTACCACGTCGGTGAATCCGTTGACGGTGGCGTCGCAGGCGGCGCGCAGCTGGGTGATCTCCCAGTCGTCCTTGACCAGCCGCAGGCCGCTCAGGAAGACCTTGAGCTCCTCGTCCCGGTCCTCGTCCAGCACCTCGGCCAGCGCGCCCTCCAGGCCGGCGTCGTACGTGCGCACGATCCGGGTGGGTGCGGCGGTCGCGGCCGCCAGCTCCTCGGCGGCCTTGCGGACGTCCCGGCAGGGCAGGCCGAGCAGCTGCTCGGCCTCGGTCAGGCTGTTGCGTCGGCCGACCCAGAGCTCGCCGTTGCCGTCCAGCCAGAACTCGCCGTTCTCGCGGTTCGACCGCGGCAGCAGGTAGAGGCTGAACTCGTGGCCGCCGTCGACCGGTTCGGCCACCAGCACGGCGTCCTCGGTCTGGTCACCGGTCAGGTGGACGTACTCGCTGGCGGCGCGGAACGAGTACTCGGTGTCGTTCGCCCGGGTGCGCAGGTTGCCCGCCGGGATCACCAGGCGCTCGCCGGGGAAGGCGGCGGAGAGCCTGGCCCGGCGCTCGGCCGCGTACGAGGCCTGGGCGACCGGCTCCAGGCCGCGCAGCTCGGTGTCGGCCCAGCCGGACTTCATCGAGGTGGCCAGCTCATCGGAGACCTCTCCGTACAGCCCGTTCTTGCGGCCCTTGATGGGCTGCTCCTCGGTCTCGTCACCGCCTGCGGCACCCTCGGGGTTCTCGGCTGCCGCCGGGCTACGGTCCTCGGTCACGTACGTCGCCTCCTTGCGAGTGGTTCCGCCCTGGGCGCGTCGGATCGCGACGCACGTGGGGCGGCCGTAGCCCCATGGTACGGACCCCCGCCCGAACGGTTGATCGGGCCGGGAGCAGTCACCGGAGGGTCTCAGTCGAAGCGGGCCGCGAGCAGGACCAGGTCGTCGGTGCCGTCACCCACCGGGGCGGCGGCCAGCAGGTGGCCGAGCAGTCGGTCCGGGTCCTGCCGCAGCTCGCGCGGGGCGTCGGCGGCGGCCCGGCGCAGGGCGTTCTGGCCCGCGTGCAGGGTGGGGCCGCAGCGGCGGGCCAGGCCCTCGGTGTAGAGCACCAGCAGGTCCCCGCGCTCGGCGTCGAGCTCCACGCCCGGGGCCTCCCAGCAGCTGAGCATGCCGAGCGGGGCGGAGAGCGAGGTCTCGACGAAGTTGGCGCCGTACCGGGTCACCAGGATCGGCGGGCAGTGCCCGGCCCCGGCCAGCGTGATCCGGCGCTCCTCGGGCTGCACCCAGGCGTACAGCGCGGTGGCCGAACGGTTCGGCTCGGTGGTCTTGAGCAGCAGCTCCAGGTCACCGAGCACCGAGACCGGGTCCTCGCCCTCCAGCACCGCATACGCCCGCAGCGCGGCCCGGACCCGGCCCATCGCGGCGGCCGCGCCGGGGGCGGAGGCCGGTCCGGCTCCGGGGCCGTCGCCGGAGACGCTGCCGACGGTGAGTCCGAAGGTGCCGTCGGGCAGCGCGATCGCGTCGTACCAGTCGCTGCCGGCCGAGCGCTCCAGCGCGGCCGGTACGCAGCGGGCGGCCAGCCGCAGGCCGGGGGAGACCGGCAGCCGGTCGGGCAGCAGGCCCCGGCGGAGTGCCTCGGCCTGCTGCTCGGCCCGGTCCGAGACCAGCTGCTTGGCCAGCAGCGGGGCGGCGAACTCGCAGTACCGGTGCACCAGCAGGCAGCGGCCGGGGTCGGGCTCGACGGGTTCGTCGTAGAACCAGACCACGGCGCCGAGCGGGCCGTCCAGATCGGTGCCGAGCGGGACGGCGTAGCAGGCGCCCAGGCCGAGCTGCTCGGCCACCTGACGGAACCTCGGCCCGGCCGCCGGGTCGGTGGCCAGGTCGGTGATCAGGAGCCGGCCCGGCTCGGCGGGGTGGCTGAGCAGCCCCGAGAACGGGCCGTGCTCGGCCGGGACGGTCTCCAGCGCGCCGAGTTCGGACCGGTCCAGGTTGAGGCCGACCGGGCGCCCGGTGCCCCGGGCGGTGGTGGTGATCAGCCCTCGGCGGGCCCCGAGCAGGGCGGCGCCGGAGGCCAGTACGGCCGCCAGGGTGTCGGCCAGACCGCGGGCCTGGGCGAGCAGCTCGGTGTGCTCCTGCAGGACGGTGAGGTCGGACAGCTGTCCGGCCAGCCGGTCCTGCAGACCGGCCGTCTCGCTGATGGCCAGGAAGCCGAGGTCAGGCAGCACCGTGGCGGTCGCCGCCAGAGGCTTGGCGTCGGTCATGTCCCAACTCCCCACACAGTGGTATGTGTCACGCAGAACCACCAGGACCGCCCAAAAACGATTCCTATGTCACTACTCGGCATTAATCCACCACTTGTACACAGGCCGATCGGGGCATGTCCAGAATCAGGACCAGGCCGGACGGCCGGTACCGCGGTGGCCGGAGGGGGCGGTTCCGCCGTTCCGGGAGCGCGCAGGTGTCCCGACGCTCCGTCAGTCCGCCGTCCGGATCGTATGGTTCGGGGATCCGCCGCCCCATCAGGCCGGAACTCACTCACCCGTACGGTGGAACCAGCCGTCTCCGACAGGCGTCCATCTGGTCGCATGCGGGATTCTCGTTCCGGGGGCCGTCCGCTCCAGGCCCTCAGCCCTCCCCGTCGTTCCGGTCATCCCGCCGAACCGTCCGCACAGCGGTGCCTCCCACGCACCCAGGGCGCCGCCGCGGTCGACGGTCCGACTGCCCGAGCCCCACGGTCGCGGAAAGGAACGAGCGCAGATGCCATGGACGCGTCCCCGTCTGAACCGGAGCAAGGCGCACGGTAGGAACAGCAGGAACAGCACGCCCGCCAGGCCGCTCTGGCTGCGCTGGCCCGGCAGCCGGCGCCGGGTCAGGGCGGCCCTGCTGACGGCGGCGCAGACCGCCGCCGGGTACGGCTGGCCGGTGCTGCCCGGCGCGTACGCGGTGCCGGGCCTGCTCGGGCCTTGCTCCTGCGAGGATCCGGGCTGCCCCATGCCAGGTGCCCATCCGTACGAGCCGCCGCTGCCGGCCGCCACCACCGACTCCCGGATGGTGGGCTGGTGGTGGGCCGAGCGCTCGCCGGACGCCTCGGTGCTGGTGGCCACCGGACGGACGGTCAGCGCGGTCAGCCTGCCGGCCGACGCGGGCGCCCGGGCGCTGGAGTACCTCGAGGTGCTGGACGTGCCGGTCGGCCCGGTGCTGCTGGCCCAGGACCGCTACGTGCTGCTGGTGGCGCCGTACACGCTGGCCGAGTTGGGGGAGCTGCTGGCCGAACAGCCGTGGGTGCCGGGGGTGATGCGCTATCACGGTCCGGACGGCTACCTGCTCCTGCCGCCCAGCCGGACGGCGGAGGGCACCGTGCGCTGGGTCAGGCCACCGGTCGGCGGCCGGCCGTGGCTGCCCGAGGTGGGCGGTCTGCTGAGTGCGCTGATCGCGGCGAGTACGGCCGCGGCGGGCGGGAGCAGGCTGGCCGGCTGAACCACGGCGCGCGCTCAATTCCCGTACCGGAAAAGAAGATCCGGCCGCTGGCGACGGGGGATGCACCAGCGACCGGACTGTTTAAATGGTAACAAAGATCCGAGTGCGCGCCAATTTGTCCGCACACTCTGTCACCTGGCGGTTTTCCCTCCGGTCCGAAAATGTGATGCGAGTCACATTCCGGCTGGAAGGCCGCGGGAAAGGCCGCAGGAACGGCCTCAGTTGAGCGTCACCTGACGGCTCACCAGGTGGCCCCGGACCCGGCGCTGCTCGGCGGTGAGCGGGGTCTCGTCCTTCAGCGTGGCGGCCAGTCGCTCGGCGAACTCGGCGGCGGGCGCCTCGCAGTCGGCGGCGGTCATGCTCTGCGGCAGGTCCCAGACCGGCACGGTCACACCGTGCGCGCGGAACGAGCCGACCAGGCGGGTGTCCGCGCCGAGCGAGGACTGCTCGGCGGCGGTCAGCTTGGCCAGCGCGTTCAGCAGCTGCTCCTCCGGCACGGTCATGGCCCAGCGCAGGTGGTTCTTGTCCGGCGCGGCGCACCAGTACGCGGACGGCACGCTGCTGATCTTCTCGGTCGGGATGGCGGCCGCGTTGGCCTGCTCCAGCGAGGCGGCCACGTCGCCGGTGGCGGTCTCCGCCTCCTCCAGCCAGAACTCGAAGCCGGTGTGCACGGCCGGGACGAACTCGGCCTCCAGGTCCAGCAGTTCCTGCAGGCGGCGGCCGCCGGGGACGGTCCGGCGGGCGGGTACGGGGCTGCCGGGCTCGGTGGCCAGGGCCAGCTCCAGGGCGTCCGCCAGGTCGCGGCTCAGGTCGCCGGAGGCGGACTGGGTCTGCAGGCCGAGCAGGATCGAGCCGTCCTGGCGGCGCAGCGCGGGCCAGGCCAGCGGCAGCACGGTGGCCAGCGTCACCGAGGGGACCGGGCCGGTGGCGCCGTCGGCGACGCCCTTGGCCAGGGTGAGCGGGACGGTGGCGGCGGGGACCAGCTCGCGCAGCGCGACCCAGTCGGCCTCGCCGGGCAGGCCCTCGAACGGGCGGTGGACCAGCTCCTGGACCGCGTGCGCGGCCTCGCGCCCGTGGCAGGCCTTGTACCGGCGGCCGGAACCGCACGGGCAGTCCTCGCGGGCCCCGACCACGGGGATCTCACCCGAGGTCACGGCGGTGGACGGACGGTTCTGCGGCGACTTCTTCGCGGCCTTCTTGGCCATGGTGCGGCTCTCCCGGTACGGCGACATGCTTGCCCGGGCAGCCTACTGAGCTTTCCGGGCGGACCGGTCAGGTCCGGCCGGACACCCCCCTTCCGGGGCGTCGCTCAGGCGCTCTGCGCGTCGTGCTCCGGCTGGAGCGGGAGCTCGGCCCAGACCGTCACCTGCCCGGGTGCGTCCCGTACGCCCCAGTCGTCCGCCAGCCGGCCGACGATGGTCAGACCCCGGCCGCCGCGCGAGCTGAGCGAGGGCCGGGCCGGCATCGGCCTGGTCGTCGCGCCGCCGTCGGTCACCTCCAGGGTCAGCTGCCCGTGCCCGGACAGCTGCCAACGCACCGTCACCCCGCCGGGTTCGCCGTCCTCGCCGGACCGTACGCCGACCAGGACGGGGGCCGGCACCGGGGCCGGTGCGTCGTCCTTGAGGTCGGCCAGCCGGCCCAGCGGCCGGGCGTACCGGCAGGAGTTGCTGAGCAATTCGGACAGGATCAGGACCGCGTCGTCGATCACCGTCTCGGCGACCTCGTGATCGCCCAGATCACGGCGCAGTCGGCGTCGTGCCGCTCCGACACCGGCGGGCCCGTGCGGCACCGCCATGGTCGATGAAGTCGGCACCTCTTGTGCCATCATCAACGCCACCCCCGGACCTCCTTCAGCATTCGCCGAGGGATGGATGCCCCTTGGTAATGGGTCGGAAACGGGCATCCGGCGATCGCAGCGGGACATTAACGGGCAGCGCAACTCACGGTACGCAAATGGTGATTACCTGCTCACGGACCGTTGTCCAAACGGCAGGAATTGGCCACTCCCGGTACTTCACGCCGGAGTTCACGCCCGTTCACGCCCCTCGCGCGGGGCGTTTATCGGCCGAGTTGTGTCAGCACGGCGCGCGGCCGATTGGTGATGATCGCCTCCACACCGAGTTCCAGGCAGAGTTCGACATCGGCGGCCTCGTCCACGGTCCAGACGTGCACCGAGTGCCCGGCCCGCCGCAGCGCGCGCACCAGACCGGGATCGGACCGGACCAGGTCAATGCCGGGGCCGGCGATCCGGGCGCCGCCCGGCAGCGCCTTGGTCCGGCCGAGCAGCGGCAGCCTGCGGTCGAACAGATAGACCGTCGGGACGGCGGGCGCGGCCCGGCGGATCCGGTGCAGGGAGAGCTCGGAGAAGCTCATGACGCGCACCGCGGACTTCTCCCGACTGTCCGGAAGCAGTCCGTACCGGGTCAGCAGTCGGAGCAGTTCGGCCTCAATGCGCCCCGCGTACCGGGTCGGGTGCTTGGTCTCGATCGCCAGCTCCACCCGCCGCCCGGCGTCCGCGACCAGCTCGAACAGCTGGGCCAGCGTCAGCACCGGGCTGGGCTCGGGCGCCGCCGGGTCCTTCCAGGAACCGAAGTCGAGCTCGTTCAGCTGAGCCAGCGTCAGGGCGGAGACCGCGCCCTTGCCGTCCGAGGTCCGGCGCACCGTCCGGTCGTGCACACAGACCAGCTGTCCGTCGGCGGTCAGCCGGATGTCGGCCTCCAGGCCGTCGGCGCCCTCCGCCACGGCGAGCGCGTACGCCGCGAGGGTGTGCTCGGCACGGGCGTCCGAGGAACCGCGGTGCGCGATCACCTTGACGGCGCTGCGGTCCGGGGCGTCCTGGCTGGTCAACGGCTGGTTCCGGGTATCCACACCGGTAACCCTACGAGGCAGCGGACGGCCGGCGGCCGCCGCCACGGGAAACTCCGGGTGAAGTTCCCGGGCGGCGGCCGGTGCGCTACTTGCGCGGCTGTACCGCCAGGGTGGCGAGCGCCGCGACCAGGAAGCTGAGCAGCGAGGCGGAGGTCCACGGCTGCGCCTCGAAGCCGACCGCGGACTGCAGGTCGTGCCAGAAGCCGCTCCAGCCGTCGATCGCGGTCGGGGCGATGAACTGGTAGGTCGCGAAGCCGAGCGCCCACGGCAGCAGCATCAGCCAGCGGGCCGGGGCGTCCTCGGCCAGGTTCCAGCCGCGTCGGCCGGAGCCGAGGAAGTAGTCGGCCGCCAGCACGGCGAACATCGGCACGAAGACCGAGCCGATCAGGCCCAGGAAGGCGAAGTACGAGTCGGTGAACTGGTCGGTCAGCAGCGCCAGCCCGGTCACCAGCGCGCCGATCCCGCCGGTCAGCAGCCGGCGGTCGACCTTCGGCAGCAGGTTCTGGATCGACATCGCGGTCGAGTACACGTTGGCGAAGGACTGGTCGGTCTCCCGGACCACCAGCACCAGCAGGAAGACCCAGCCCGCGGCCACTCCGGTGAAGGAGGAGAGGATCCGGCTCGGGTCGCCGTCCGACTGCAGCAGTGCCACGGCGCCCAGCAGGTAGCACCAGACCTGGGCCAGCGTGTAGCCGGAGAAGGTGGCCCAGAACGCCGAACCGGCGGTGCGGGCGTGCCGGGTGTAGTCGGCGGCCAGCGGGACGAAGGAGATCGAGACCGCGATGACCGCGTCGGTGGCGGTGAGGAAGCCGGTCCAGTTGCCCGCGCCCGGGTTGGGCACGCCCTGGCGGACCAGCTGGACGGTGAAGTACACCATCGCGATGCCGACGGCGATCGTCACGTACTTGCGCAGCACCGCGATCGAGCCGAGCGGCCAGATGGTCAGCACCGTGGTCAGCGCACCGGCCAGCACCACGAACAGCCAGTGCCAGCCCTGCGAGCCGACCACCTCCTGGGCGCCGGTCGCGATCACCAGCAGCTCGTAGACGCCCCAGCCGATGCACTGGGCGATGTTCAGCACGCTGGGCACGTACGACAGCCGGGTGCCGAACAGGCCGCGCAGCACCGTCATGGCGGGTGCGCCGGTGCGGGCGCCGATCAGGGCGGTGACGCCGAGCATCGCGGTGCCGATCACGGTGCCCGCCACGATGGCGGTGATCGCGGCGGCCAGTGAGAGCTCCGAGCCCTTGGCCCCGACCACGGTGGCCGCGAGGGTGAAACCGATCAGGCTGACCCCGAGGTTGGCCCAGAGCGAGAACAGCGCCCGGAAGTCGAGGGTGCGAGGAGGTGCGGTGTCCAGAACGAGCGGCGCCTCGGCGCGTGCGGTCGGTTCCTGGACAGGGGCAGGCGAAACAGCCGTCATGGCCGAAGCTCCCTACGCCGGCATTACCCGGACAGGTTCGAGCGGTCTGCGCTCCCTCGCCGTAGAGCCAGCATCTGCATGGCGTACGGTCGTTCCGCGCACTCTCAGCCTGGACGGTCCAAGCTCCCGCGTGTCAGTTTGGAGCGCCAGGCTAGCGGCCGGGCGCTCGAACACCAAGGCGAGTGGGTGGCCGTCCGGATCGCGGGACGAAGCGGACCCCTCGGGGGTTGTGTCGGGAACAGGTAAGGATTCTTAAGAGTTCTTCACCGGGCCCCATACGGCAACCGAATCACGCATACGAAAAACTGTGGACCAAGGTCCTGTCAGCTATGGAGGTTCGTCCGTGAGCACCGAGCACGCGAGTGGGTCCACCGGGCCCGAGGAGGAGCGCACCTCCACGGGTCAGGGGGTGGTGGGTCCGGCTGAGACGGTGTCGGCCGATGCCCCCGCTGCTCCGGCAGCCCCGCCGGCCGCCGAGCCGACGCTGTCCTTCGGCAAGGTGACCCCGCCGGCCGCGCCGTCCTACGTGGACGCGCCGCCGCCGGTGCTGCCGCCCGCGCCCACCTACCTGGACGCGCCGCCGCCGGCCCAGGCCGGTAACCCGTACGCGGCTCCGGCTCCGGCTCCGGCTCCTGCTGCCGCCGAGCTGCCGCCGGTCGCCGCGGCCGAGCTGCCGCCGGTTCAGCCGGCCCAGTCCGCCCAACCGGCCCAGCCGGGCGCCGAGCCGCCGCACCACCCGTTCGGCGCGGGCACCCCGCTCGGCAGCTGGGCCACCCCGCCCGGCGGCATCGACGGTCCCGGCGGCCCCGGCCTGCCGGGCTACCCCCAGTACCCGGGTGCCGCCCCGGCGCCCGGCCGCAAGCGCGGCGGGCTGATCGCGCTGGTCGCGGCCGTCGCCCTGGTGGCCGGTCTGGCCGGTGGCGCGATCGGCGTCTCGGTGACCGACCGGGACGGCGGATCCAACTCCTCGTCAGGCCGTGGCACCAGCACCACCGTCCAGGCCAGCGAGAACAAGCAGGCGGTCACCCGCCCGCCGGAGTCGGTCGCGGGCATCGCCGGCAAGGCACTGCCGAGCGTGGTCACCATCAAGGCGCAGGGCTCGCAGGAGTCCGGCACCGGCACCGGGTTCGTCTTCGACACCGAGGGCCACATCCTCACCAACAACCACGTGGTCGCCCCGGCGGCCAGCGGCGGCAAGCTGACCGTCAAGTTCTCCGACGGTTCGTCCTACCCGGCCTCGGTGGTCGGCCGGGCGCAGGGCTACGACGTGGCCGTGATCAAGCTCGACAACCCGCCGAAGGACAAGCTCGTCCCGCTCCCGCTCGGGGACTCCGACAAGGTCGCGGTCGGCGACGCCACCATCGCGATCGGCGCCCCGTACGGCCTGGAGGGCACCGTCACCACCGGCATCATCAGTGCCAAGGACCGCCCGGTGGCCTCCGGCGACGAGACCGGCGCCCAGTCCTCCTACATGAACGCGCTGCAGACCGACGCGTCGATCAACCCGGGCAACTCCGGCGGTCCGCTGCTGGACGCCTCGGGCGCCGTGATCGGCATCAACTCGGCGATCCAGTCCAACAGCAGCAGCAACGGCCGGGCCGGCTCGATCGGCCTCGGCTTCGCCATCCCGATCAACCAGGCCAAGCGGGTCGCGGGCGACCTGATCAAGAGCGGCACGCCGGTGTACGCGATCCTCGGGGTGCTGCGCAACGACGAGTACAAGGGCGACGGCGCGCAGATCCGCAGCTCCGCGGTCGGCGAGACCCCCGCCGTCACCGCAGGCGGCCCCGCCGACCAGGCCGGTCTCAAGGCCGGTGACGTGATCACCAAGCTCGGCGGCCACGTCATCGACAGCGGCCCGACCCTGGTCAGCGAGATCTGGACGTACAAGCCCGGCGACAAGGTCGAGGTCGAGTACACCCGCGACGGCAAGGCCGCCAAGACCACCGTCACCCTCGGCGAACGCAAGGGCGACAACTGACCCACACCGGTGACCCCACCGGCAAAAGGGTGTGCACGGAACCCCACCGGACCCGTTAGGCTGACCTCCGCCTGGAGAGTTGCCCGAGCGGCCTAAGGGACCAGTCTTGAAAACTGTCGTGGCGTAACCCGTCACCGTGGGTTCAAATCCCACACTCTCCGCCGGAGCACGGCCCCCGACCAGCACTGCTGGTCGGGGCGGGCTGATTGACCGTCAGGGGTGTTGCGCGGAGAGTCGGTTGGTACGTCGATGCCCGCCGCCGCCCGGAGAGGACCGCCCACGTGCTGGAGATCCGGGGAGAGAGCCGAGGCGGGTACGTGCTGGTCGAGGCGGCCGGCGGGGTGCCGGAGGTGATCCTGCTGGCGGCCGGGCACGAGGTGCCGGTGGCGCTGCGGGCCCGGGAGATCCTGGAGGCCGACGCGATCGCCACCCGGGTGGTGGCGATGACCAGCGCCGAGTGTTTCGAGCGGCAGCCGGTCGAGTACCGGGATGCCGTGCTGCCCAGGGGAGTTGCGGCCCGGGTGTCGGTCGGGGCGGGTTCCGCGCTCGGCTGGTACGCGTTGGCCGGCGAGGCCGGGGTGGTGGTCGGTCTGGACCGGTCCGGGCTGACCGCGCCGTACCGGACGCTGTACGAGCAGCTCGGCTTCACGCCCGAGCGGGTCGCCGCCCAGGCCCGTCGGAGTCTGGCGAAGGCCCGCGAGCGAGCCGCCTGACCCTCGGTCACCCCCGTTCCGCGCAGCGCCGTCCGGCAGGTCCGGGCGGCGCTTCGTCGTGCTCGTGCCCGGCGCGCGGTGACACCCGGTGCCACCTCGACGGCAACCTGACGACAAATTCACCGGACTGTGTCGGAATCGGTCGGTCGGGGAATTCGATCCGGGCTGCCATCATTTCGAAAACAACCAAACCGGATGGTATTCAATGACACAGTGTCCGGCACCTGACGGAGTTTCAAACACGCCGTTGACCTCGTAGTTTGTGCTGCTCAGACTCATGAAAGGTTGCCCTCCGCGCCGGTTCGAGAACACAGCGGCGGTATTCGCAGCCGCACTTCCCGGGCAGCTGAGGAATGAACGACCACGGAGGTTCTGAGTGAGTAACGACGTCATCGCGGCACGATCGGCCGGGGCCGGTCCGCCGTTGTCGGAGAGCGAACTCGACTACTGGAAGGCACTCCCGGCCCAGCAGCAGCCGTCCTGGCCGGACCAGGGGCTGCTGGCCGAGGTCACCGGTGAGCTGGCCGACCGGCCCGGGCTGGTCCGCTTCGCGGAGCTCATCGAGCTGCGCGCACTGCTCGCCGAGGTGGCCGCCGGCCGGCTCCAGGTGGTCCAGGCGGGGGACTGCGCGGAGGACCCGGCCGAGTGCGAGCCGGGCTATGTGGCCCGCAAGGTCGGCCTGTTGGACGCGCTGGCCGGGGTGGTCTCGATGAACACCCTGCGTCCGGTGGTCCGGATCGGCCGGCTGGCCGGGCAGTTCGGCAAGCCGCGGTCCCGCCCGACCGAGACCGTCAACGGGGTCGAACTCCCGGTCTACCGGGGGCATATGGTGAACAGTCCGGAGCCCGACCCGGAGCTGCGCCGACCGGATCCGAACCGGCTGCTGAGCGGCTACGACGCGGCGGCCACCGCCTTCGCCGCACTGCGGGCCCGCTCGACCGCCGGACTCCCGGTGGCCGGTGCCCCGGTGTGGACCAGCCACGAGGCGCTGCTGCTCGACTACGAGGTGCCGCTGCTGCGCCGCACCGACGGGGGCCGGGTCTACCTGGCCTCCACCCACCTGCCCTGGATCGGCGACCGGACCCGCCAGTTGGACGGTGCCCATGTGGCGCTGCTCGCCTCGGTGGCCAACCCGGTGGCGTGCAAGGTCGGCCCGGACATGAGCGTCCAGGACCTGCTGACGCTCTGCGCGAAGCTCGACCCGTGCCGGGAGGCGGGCCGCCTCACCCTGATCGCCCGGATGGGCGCCGACCAGGTCGCGGACCGGCTGCCCGCGCTGGCCGCGGCGGTCAAGGCGGCCGGTCACCCGGTGGTCTGGCTGACCGACCCGATGCACGGCAACACGGTGAACGGGCCCGGCGGCCTGAAGACCCGGCTGGTCGAGACGGTGGTGCACGAGGTGCGCCGGTTCCAGCTCGCCCTGCTGAGTGTCGGCGCGGTGCCGGGCGGTCTGCACTTGGAGGCCACACCGGACCACGTCACCGAATGCGCCTCGAACGAACACGGGTTGGCGCACGTCGGCGACAAGTACACCAGCTTCTGCGACCCCCGGTTGAATCCGGAGCAGGCTCTTGAGGTCGCGGCGGCCTGGCGGGGCTGAACGGCCCCAGCGGATCAGTCATTACCGACCGGCAGCGGTCGATCATCCTCGGTCTTTGGGGTCGCTATGAGTGTCCATGGAATGGAAAACAGGGTCGCGCTGGTCACCGGGGCGGCGGGCGGAATCGGCGGGGCCGTGGTGCGCGCGCTCTCCGAACGTGGCGTCACGGTGGCCCTGGTCGACCGCGACGGTGACCGTCTGGCGGCGCTTGCCAAGGAACTGCGCAACGAAGGCGGCCGGGCGGAGGCGTTCCCGGCCGACGTGACGGACAGCGCCGAGGTGGAGGCCGTGGTCGAGGCCGTCGAGCAGCAGCTCGGCGGTATCGACTACCTGGTCAACGGCGCCGGGGTGCTCCGGCTCGGCGCGGCCAAGGATCTGACCGACCAGGACTGGTCCGCCACCTTCGCGGTGAACACCACCGGGGTCTTCTTCATCTCCCGGGCGGTGGTCAACCGGATGGTGGCCGGCGGACGGCGGGGTGCGATCGTCACGGTGGCGTCCAACGCGGCCGGTACCGCCCGGGTCGACATGTCGGCATACGCGGCCTCGAAGGCGGCGGCCACCATGTTCACCAAGTGCCTCGGCCTGGAGGTGTCGAAGTTCGGCATCCGCTGCAACGTGGTGGCGCCGGGCTCGACCGACACCCCGATGCTGTCCGCCCTCTGGGAGGACGAGAGTGCCGCCCAGGCATCGATCGACGGGGTGGCCTCGGCCTACCGGGTCGGCATCCCGCTCGGCCGGATCGCCCAGCCCTCGCACATCGCCGACGCGGTGCTGTTCCTGCTCTCGGACCAGGCCGCCCACATCACCATGCACGACCTCACCGTCGACGGCGGCGCGGCGCTCGGCCACTGACCCCGCGGCCACTGACCCCCGGCCGGGTGCCCCACCGCTCGGTCACCCCCGCGACGGGCTGCCCCACCAGCCCGTCGGCAACTAAGCACCATGACACGAGAGTTGAGAGGACCTCCGGCATGGCCATCCCGACCATCAGCCCTTACCCGATGCCCCAGCAGGGCGACCTGCCGGAGAACACCGCCCGCTGGACGGTCGATCCGCAGCGGGCCGTGCTGCTGATCCACGACATGCAGCGGTACTTCCTCAAGCCCTTCCCGGCCGGCGAGTCCCCGGTCACCGAGCTGGTGGCCAACGTGACGCTGCTCCGGCAGCGCGCCGCCGAGCTGGCGATCCCGGTCGCCTACACCGCGCAGCCGGGCGGCATGACACCCGAACAGCGCGGCCTGCTGGCCGACTTCTGGGGTCCGGGGATGACCCCCTCGCCCGAGGACCGGCAGGTGGTCGAGCCGATCGGGCCGGCCGAGGGCGACCTGGTGCTGACCAAGTGGCGCTACAGCGCCTTCCACCGCACCCGGCTGCTGGAGTCACTGCGCGAGCAGGGCCGGGACCAGCTGATCGTCTGCGGGGTGTACGCGCACGTCGGGGTGCTGGCCACCAGCTTGGACGCCTACACCCACGACATCCAGCCCTTCCTGGTCGGTGACGCGATCGCCGACTTCACCCTCGAGTACCACCGGCTGGCGCTGACGTACGTGGCCGAACGCTGCGGGATGGCGGTGACCACCAAGACCGTGCTCACCGATCTCGACTGAGCCAGGACCACCACGAACGAATCCCGACAACTACCGCTGGAGGAACGGAATATGACGGAGTGTCCGGTCGGTGCGGCGCTGCTGGGCCGGATCCTGGCCGGGCAGCAGCCCGAGTTCGCGCTGCTGTACCGCCCGGTGGCCGGTTCGCCGGACCGGGTGGACGTGCTCGCCGGCACGGTGACCGAGCTGGCCCGGCTGGCCGACATCCCGCTGGCGGCCGACCGGACGGCGACCGGCCGGGACGAGCACGAGGTGCTCGCGGTGGTCCCGTACCGGCAGATCGCCGAGCGCGGCTTCGCGGTCGCCGACGACGGGGCTCCGCTGCTCGCGCTCGGCGTGCGCGAGCAGGGCTCCGTGCCGTTGGCCGAGCTGCTCCACCAACTGCCGGATCTGGACATCGAGTTGGTCGACGGCCGGTACGACATCGACGACCCGGCGTACGCCGACGTGGTGCGCCGCATCCTGGCCAACGAGATCGGCAACGGCGAGGGCGCCAACTTCGTGATCCGCCGCGCCTTCGTCGCGGACATCTCCGACTACACCCCGGCCGCCGCGCTGACCTTCTTCCGCCGTCTGCTGGAGCGGGAGCGCGGCGCGTACTGGACGTTCGTCATCCGCACCGGTATCCGGACCTTCGTCGGTGCCACCCCCGAACGGCACCTCAGTCTCTCCGGCGGGGTCGCGGTGATGAACCCGATCAGCGGCACCTACCGCTACCCCGAGTCCGGCCCCACGCTGCCCGGCGTGCTCTCCTTCCTGGCCGATGCAAAGGAGGCGGACGAGCTCTACATGGTGGTGGACGAAGAGCTCAAGATGCTGGCCCGGATCACCGATGCGGGCGGCCGGGTGACCGGCCCGCACCTGCTGGAGATGGCCAGGCTCGCGCACACCCAGTACTTCATCGAGGGCGAGACCTCCCGCGACCCGCGCGAGATCCTGCGCGAGACGCTGTTCGCGCCGACCGTCACCGGCAGCCCGCTGGAGAGCGCGGCCAAGGTGATCAGCCGGTACGAGCCGGGCGGCCGGGGTTACTACAGCGGCCTGGTCGCGCTGATCGGCCGGGACGCCGAGGGCGGCCGCACCATGGACTCCTCGATCCTGATCCGCACCGCCGACATCTCGGCGAACGGCCGGCTGACCATCGGGGTGGGTGCCACCCTGGTCCGGGACTCCAGGCCGGAGTCCGAGGTGGCCGAGACGGCGGCCAAGGTGGCCGGTCTGCTGGCCGCCCTGGGCGCCAGGGAGCCGGCCCCGAAGCAGGCTGCCGCGCCGACGGAGTTCGCCGAACACCCCTATGTACTCGACGCTCTGCGGCAGCGCAACGTCCGGCTGGCGCCGTTCTGGCTGGCGGACACCGAGCAACGAGCGCGCCCGGTGCCGGAGCTGATCGGCCGCCGGGTGCTGGTGCTGGACGCCGAGGACACCTTCACCGCGATGTGGGACCACCAGCTCCGGGCGCTCGGACTCGCCGTCACGGTACGGCGGTTCGACCAGGCGTACTCCTTCGACGGGTACGACGTGGTGGTGCTCGGCCCCGGCCCGGGGGACCCGCAGGACCTGACCCACCCCAAGATCGCCCACCTGCACCGGGCTACTCGTCAACTACTGGACACCGGACGGCCGTTCCTTTCGGTCTGCCTGAGTCACCAGGTGCTCAGCACGGTGCTCGGCTTCGACCTGGTCCGCCGGGCCCGGCCGAACCAGGGGGTGGCCAGGACCATCGACCTGTTCGGCCGGGCCGAGCGGGTCGGCTTCTACAACACCTTCGCCGGGCGGGCGGACCAGGACGTGGTCGAACTCCCGTACGGCACCGTCGAGGTGAGCCGTGACCCGGCGACCGGGGAGATCCACGCGCTGCGCGGCCCGGGGTTCCGCTCGATGCAGTTCCACCCGGAGTCGGTGCTCAGCCAGGACGGTCTCGACATCATCATCGGGACGCTGGTCTCGCTGCTGGAAGGGCCCGCCCGGCCAGCCACCGAACCAGGACTTCCGTACGCCCTGCTGTCGGCCTTCGAGTTCACAGGGACCTGAGATGAGCAGTCCGGTCGTCGTGCTGATCGGCCCACCCGGTTCGGGCAAGACCCACATCGGCCGGGCGCTCGCCGCGTGCCTCGGGGTCGGGTTCCGGGACACCGACCGCGACATCGAGCGCTCGGCGGGGTGCGGTATCGGGCAGATCCTGGAGCAGGAGGGCGAGGCGCACTTCCGGGTCCGGGAGCGCACGGCGGTGCACCGGGCCCTGGCCGGGCACGCCGGAGTGCTGGCGCTCGGCGGCGGAGCGGTGCTGGAGGAGTCCACCCAGCGCCTGCTCGGGCGCCATCGGGTGGTCCATCTGGCGGTCGCCCCACAGCAGTTGGCGGCCCGGATCGGCTCGGCCGCCACCCGGCCGCTGCTCGCCGACGACCCGGAGGGCCGACTGCGTACGCTGCTCGCGGTCCGCAACCCGATCTACCGACGGCTGGCCACCTGGACCGTCCCGGCCGGTGGCCGGAGCCACCTGGTGGTGGCCCGGATCGTCACCCTGCTGGCGGACCAGCCCTCGCCCCGGGGGTTGGCGCCGGCCGCGGTCCGACCAAACGGGCCACCGGTCCGGTCAGGCGCGGCGGCGCACCGAGGCGCGGGCGATCCGCTCGGGCGTGAGGTGGGCGGTGGTCTTGGCCGAGCCGCCGAGCTCGAGCCCGCGGATCAGCTCCGGCTTCACCAGCCCGGGCACCAGCAGCGCCCACCAGCCGGCCACCCGCTCCAGCAGGTCGGCCCGGCCGCTCAGCACCTGTGAGGTGAGCTGGATGCCGGTGAACGACGAAGTGATGGTCGGCGCGGCCACACTGATGTCCACGCCCGGCAGCAGGTCGTCCTGAGCGGCCAGCAGCAGATCCCGGACCAGGTTGATGTTCACCTCCCAAGCCTCGATCTGGGGCTTGTCGAAGGCTCCGTGTTCGATCACCAGGCGTACGGTGGCTCTGATGATCGGGTCGTTCTGCAGCGCGCGCGCGTAGGCGATGGTCAGGTCGATGACGCTCTGGAAGCCTGGGCCCGAGAGGTCGAGCTCCTCCAGCCAGGGCGACTGCGCTTCGGTGACCGCGAGGGCCAGCTCCTCCTTCGACGCGAAGTGGAAGTACACCGCCCCCTTGGTGAGACCCGCGACGGTCAGGATCTCGGCCATCGTGGCCGCCGCGTACCCCCGCTTGGCGAAGACCTGGGCAGCAGCGTTCAGGATCTGCTGCCGGGTGTGCACTGCACGTGCCTGCTGAGCCATCGTTCTCCTGTTTTCTCGTGCGCACCCTCACACTACAAACCGACCGGATGGTACTCTATCGTTGCCTGGAGCGACGCCGCACCAGGGCTTGGCGCGGTGAGTGGCCGAGGAGGGCGGGACTACTTGTCTGGTCGAACCATCTGCTTCGCATGCGACTTGCCCGGGCGGCCCGTTCCAGGGCCGCTGCCGACCGACTGCGTCTGAACCTACGACTGAGTCGATCGACGACTGCTGCCAAAGCCTATCCTGGCGCGGCAGTGCACACGATGAATGGCTACGGAGCAGGTCTCCAATGGGCCTCGCACCCTCCGTAGGATCCGCGACGTTCTCATGCACCGAGGTTACCCGGCGGTTCGGACAGCATCCGACTGCCGTCGCGCGTCCGCCTGCCATCGGGCGGCAGACTCAATTACCCATCCCTGGGGGAGATTGCACATGGGGTCAGTGCTGTCGGAAATCGGATGCCTGCCGCAGTCGGCGGGCATGGAACAAATGGATCCGGAACTCCACGAGCAGACCGTTCCACGCCGTTTTGTGCACCGGGCCTCGATATCCGAGGTCATGCTCACCGGATGGCGGCAGACCGGTGCGGACCGGTTTCTGCTGGGAGCCCAGTGGCCGAGGGCGCACAGTTTCTATCGGCCCATCGCAGGATGCTATGACCCACTGTTGCTGGCCGAGACGATCAGGCAGTCCGCCATGCTGATCTCGCACGCCGGGTACGGAGTTCCGACGGACTACCCGTTCCTGCTCTGGAGCCTCTCGTACCGGGCCGAGCCGACCGCCATGGCGGTCGGCCAGACACCGGCCAATCTGACGATCAGTGCGACCTGCCAGGACGTCCGCTTCCGCCGGGGAATCATGGCCGGAATGCAGTACCAGACGGTGATCCACCGTGGTGCCACCCGGCTGGGGGTGGGGACCTTGCGGATGGACTGCATGGCTCCCGACACCTACGCCCGGCTCAGGGCGCCCCAGCTGGCCCAGCGGCTGCCCGACCTGGTGCCGCCGCAGGGCGAGTACCAGGACGACAAGGCCAACTCGGTGCTGGTGCCGACCGGCGAGTGGTACACCTGGCGGCTCCAGGCCGACCGTCGGCACCCGGTGCTGTTCGACCACCCGGTCGACCACGTGCCGGGCATGGTGATCGTCGAGGCGATGCGGCAGGCGGCGAACAGTGTCGCCGGAGTGACCGCGGTCGCCCCGTTCGAAATGGACACGAATTTCATCCGCTACGCGGAGCTGCATCTCCCGGTATTCGTCAAGGCATTCCCGGGACCGATCGGTCCGAACGGTGAACTGAGTGTCCGGGTCACCGTTGAGCAGGACGGGGTGTCGGTGGCCACCGGCCTGCTGATGACCCGGCAGATAGTTCGGGAGGAATCCCGGGAGGAATCCCTTTCGGTCCAGAAAGTCGGCTGACAGTGGAACAGCCGAAAGGTGTACTGCTCACCGGTGGTACCGGATTCATCGGAAGTCGGGTGCTCGCCCTGCTCGCCGCCGGAACAACACCTGAAGAGCCGGTCAGGGTACTGACGCATCGTCGGTCCCTTTCTGCCGCCGAATTCGGCACCGTACGACCGTTCCACGGGAATCTCGCCGACGCCGCCTCCCTGTACGGCGCCTGCGAAGGTGTGGACACGGTTGTCCATCTCGCGTCACAGATCGGTGGTGACCCGGACTCCCTTCGCCGGGTGAACGAACGCGGTACCGAGGCACTGCTCGCCGAAGCCGCCAGGGCGGGGGTCCGGCGAGTGCTCTACCTCAGCACCACGGCGGTCTACCGGGACGGCGCACACCGGAACTTGACGGAGTATCAGCCCGATCTGGTGCCTGGTTCGGAGACCAGCAGGACCAGGCTGGCGGCCGAACGGGCGGTGCTCGCGGCGGGGGGTGTGGTGATCAGGCCGCACCTGGTCTACGGGACGGGTGACACCTGGGTCGTCCCGGCGCTGGTGGACCTGCTGGGCCGGGTACCGCACTGGATCGACGGTGGCCGGGCCCGGATGTCGGCCATCGCGGTGGAGGACCTGGCCCGGCCGATCGCGGCGCTGGCCAGGCAGTCCTGGGGGCCGGTGCCGGGCGGTCTGATCTACCACGCGAGCCACCCGGAGCCCATCACCATCAGGGAGTTGGCGACCCTGGTGTGCGAGGCGCTGGGCCGTCCGCTGCCCGCGGGCGAGATCACCATGGAGCGGGCCCGACGGCTGCTGGAGGGCGTCGGGTCCGCTCCATGGGGGCGACGGCTGTCACTGATGGCGGTGGAGCACCGGTACGAGAGCAGCCGGCTCTGGCGGCGTACCGGCTGCGACCCGGGCCCGGGCCTGGCGGCCCGGTTCCCCGGTCATGTCCCGTGGTACCGCGAACTGCTGCTTCCGTCGGGCGTGTCGGTGGAAGCAGCCGGGTAGCCCGGCGCGCCGGAGCGGTCGGCCTCGATCCGCAGCCTGGCCAGCCGCTCGGGGGTGGTCAGGGCGGGCAGCAGGGCCTGCCAGAGCAGCGAGATCATGTGGGAGCTGAGCCAGTCCGGATCCCGCCTGGCCAGCGACTCCACACCGGCGCCGGTTGCCGCCAGCAGGGCCGCGCACTCGCCCGTACTGACCTCGGGCCGCAGACCCTCGCGGGCCGCCGCCCGGCTCAGCAGCCGGTCGATCATCAGGGCCCAGCCGGGGTACGGGTTGGGCCGCAGGCCGTCGGCGAGCGCCCCGTCGTCGGTGAGCCGGAGCCCGGCCCGGAACACCACGTCCTCGGCCAGTCTTCTGGCCAGACCGTGGCTCAGGTCGATCAGATACTGCAGCGGGCAGTCGCTGGAGTGCCGGGCGGAGCGGATCGCCTCGCGCAGTCCGGCCCTGGACTCGGCCATCACGGCCTCGGCCAGCTGCTCCTTGGAGCCGAAGTGGAAGTACAGCGCGCCTTTGGAGATACCGGTGGGTCTGATGACGTCGTTGAGCCCCGTCATGGCGAAGCCCGCCTGGTCGAAGGAGGTTGAGGCGGCCTCGATGAGCAGTTGGCGGGTGCGCTGCGCCCGTTCCTGACGGGGCATCAATGGTCTCCCTCGGGGAGTCGGTCGGCGCCGGGCCGGTGGAAGTCGGCCCGGGGCGACTGTTCGAGTGGGTTGTATCGCATCGTAACAAACCAACTGTGCGGTATCTAGTATGCTGCATCAGGTCGGATTTGGCTCGGACGTTGTGGTCGAGTCCCTCTCGTGCCAAGATGACGTAGTAGATGAAACCAACCAGTCGGTTCTGTATCGTATCCATCACCAGCACCTCGCATCTGGCTCATCGTCGCCACCCGGCGCTCGGAGCCCGCCAGGTTCGCGACCGCAGAAGAGGGGACGGGGGCTGTGGAAGGTGTAAGCGACAAGAACGTTCCTGAGCACATCTGGGGGGACGTGGCGGATGACTTCGTCACGGACTTCTCCCGCCGGATGCTGGCCTCGCTGAAGCGCCGCGACCAGCGCGCCCGCGGCGAGTGGTACATCTCCGGGCTGCTCTCGGTGCAGGGCCGCAAGTCGATGCGGGCCCTGGCGGCGGTGGCCGGCTACGGCGCCGCCGAGCAGAGCCTGCACCACTTCATCAGCGACTCGTCCTGGCGCTGGGGCCCGGTCCGGCAGGCGCTGGGCAAGCACCTGGACCGAGTGCTGCTGCCGCAGGCCTGGGTGCTCAACTCGATGGCGATCCCGAAGGCCGGCGAGCACTCGGTCGGCGTCGAGGAGTCCTTCCGGACCGAGCTCGGCCGGGTGGTCAACAGTCAGCAGGCGTACGGAGTCTGGCTCGCCAGCGAGGACATGAGCGCGCCGGTGAACTGGGGGCTGGTGCTCCCGGCGGACTGGCTGGCCAACGAGGAGCGCCGCAAGCGCGCCAAGATCCCGGACGAAGTCTCGGCCACCACACCGGAGTTGTGTGCGGTCAACAGCGTGGTCGAGCTGGCCGCGCCGGACTGGGGGCTGCGCCGCCGCCCGGCCGTGCTGGACGCCCGCGAGCTCGACGCGGCCGTGCTGGTCGAGGAGTTCTGCCGGCGCAACGTCCCGTTCGTGATGCGGGTGAGCGGCTCGACCAGGCTGGTCGGCTTCGACGGCAGTCTGCCGGGGAGGGGTGAACGGGTCTTCCAGGCACAGCAGTTGATCGAATGGGCGAAACGATTCTCCCGTCCGGTCGGCTGGGTGGACCCGGAGTACTCGATCACCAGGTCGATACTCGTGAGCGGTACCAGGGTCACCATGCCGACGATCCGGCGGCCCGGCACAGTGGTCCAGCCGGAGCGGGCGCTGGCCCTGGTCGGCGGCTGGTCGGGCGCAAAGGGCAAGCCCGCCGAACTCTGGCTCTCCAACCTGGTGGACGTACCGCCGGTGGCCCTGCTCCGGCTGGGGCGGCTCACCCGGCGGGTGGCCAAGGACTTCGCCGAGGTCAGCGGGCGGGTCGGGATGCGGGACTTCGAGGGCCGCTCCTACGCCGGCTGGCACCGGCACGCCACACTCTGCTCGGTGGCCCACGCGATCTCGGTGCTCTCGTCCGCGCGCCGGCAGGGTTTCGACAAGTCGCAGGAGCTCTCGGCCTGATGGCGACCGGGGGCGGCAGGTGTGCGGGGCGGCGGCCCGGACGGGGAGATCCGGTCCGGCTGCCGCGGCGTGCAGCTGCCGGTGCGGCAGGCCCGTCAGTCCGCCCGGTGGAGCAGCTCGGTCTGGGCGGCGCGCCGCATCGTCTGGATCGGGATGTCGCTCCGGCCGGTCATCAACTCGAGCTGCCTGGCGGCCTGGTGGACCGCGAAGGACAGGCCGTCGACCACCGTGGAGCCCGCGAAACCGGCGGCCTTCACCAGCCGGGTCGGCCAGGCCGAGCTGACCACGTCGAAGACCGCCGCACGGGAGTGCATCACGGCCGCGGCGAAGGTGTCGGCGGCCCCGGCCGGCAGGGTGGAGATCACCAGTCCGGCACCGGGGAGCAGCTCGTCGAGCTGTCCGAAGGTGTGCACGTCCACCGCGATGCCGAGCCGCCCGGCCGCCGACGTGGCCTCGGCCGCGCGGCTGCGCTCCCGGACCACCACCGCGGGCTCCAGCACGCCGAGTTCACGCAGCGCGGCCAGCGCCGAGCAGGCGGTCGAGCCGCCGCCGAGCACGACCGCGGTGCCGGGTGAGCTGACCCCGGCCTCGTGCAGCGCGGTGAGCATCCCGTACACGTCGGTGTTGTCGCCGTGGCTGCGGCCGCGCCGGTAGACCACGGTGTTCGCGCCGCCGACGTCCAGGGCCAGGTCACTGACCTCGTCGATCAGCGGCAGCACCGCGCGTTTCAGCGGCATGCAGAGCGAGAGCCCGGCCAGGCCGGCGGTCGACTGCGCCAGTACGCCGGGCAGTCCGGTCTCGTCGCACTCGATGGCCTGGTAGTTCCAGTCCAGACCCATCGCGGCGAGGGCCGCGCGGTGCAGGACGGGTGTGAGCGACTGACTGACCGGGGAGCCGAGTACCGCCGCGCGACGGGCCGTCTGGCGAGGCGGCACGCCGGTCTCCAGCACGGGTGGCTGTTCGGTGCGCATCGGTGGTGCTCCTTCCGCCAGGGGAACGCCTGCCCGGATCATTGAGTTCCGATTGTCGTCCCCGTTGCCCCCTCACCATAGGTACTCGGTACCCGGAGTGGTCGGCCGGGTTGACACAGAGTCACCTTCGCGGACGACCTGACACAGTCCCCCGGCTACTTTGTCGGAAACGCCGGGATCCGGCCGGTCGAACCGAGGTGATCTTCACCGGTCACCGGGGGGGCTTTTCACATCTTCGGCACACGGTCGATCGCGGTGTGACCACCGGGACGGACCCGGTGCGGGGGGTCCGCGTCGGTGCCCTGGACGCTCGTCAATTCGTCGGCGGTGCAAGGTGATGAAGTCGACGGGCCAGGATTGCCGGTGGTTCGTGGCCTGCGGGAGAGTCGAGGGGACGGGGTGACCGCAGGGATCCCGAATCTGACGAATTCCGAATGGGAGCAGCGACTGTGACCAACGTCGCCATCATCTACTACTCGTCCACCGGCCACGTGCACAAGCTGGCGGAGGAGGCCGCGACGGCCGCCGAGAAGGCGGGCGCCGAGGTCAGGCTGCGCAAGGTCGCCGAGCTGGCTCCCGCCGCAGTGGTCGCCACCAAGCAGGAGTGGGCCGACCACGTCGAGGCCACCAAGGACGTCGTCGAGGTCTCCCTCGACGACCTGGAGTGGGCCGACGTCGTCCTGTTCGGCACCCCGACCCGGTTCGGCCTGCCGGCCGCCCAGCTCAAGCAGTTCATCGACACCACCGGTGGCCTGTGGTTCCAGGGCAAGCTGGTGAACAAGGTGGTCTCCTCGTTCACCTCCACCTCCACCCTGCACGGTGGCCAGGAGAGCACCCTGCTCGCGCTGAACAACACCTTCTACCACTGGGGCGCCATCATCGTGGCCCCCGGTTACTCGGACGGCATCCAGTTCGCGCCGAGCAACGGCAACCCGTACGGCACCAGCCACGTCTCCAACAACCTGGTCGGCGCCCCGAACGACGAGAACCTCGAGGCGATCGCGTTCCAGGCCCGCCGCGCGGTGCAGATCGCCACGGCACTGAAGGTCGGCCTGGCCGCCGCCTGACGGTCTGTCGTGACGAACGGTGGTAACGGCCCGTCATAAACGGCGCTGGGGATTCCGAATTCCTTCCGGAATCCCCTGCGCCGTTTCCCGTACCGGCAGCTGACGAAGTAGTCGAATCATTGTTGCCGCCACTGTCGTATTCATTCAGAGTTCTGCACAGAGAGCACGGCTCGGTAATTCCGGTGGGAGGATCGACAGATGTCAGCGGTGACCATCGCCTGGACCGTACCGGTAAATTCCGGGGCGACTCCGGAGTACGAACAGCTCGATGCCCGGGGGCTCTGGCGGCAGTTGCTGGTGAAGGCGGAGAATCCCGTTCCGTATCTCCCCGCCATCACCGAGTGCACGGTGCTCGACCGGTTCTCCGGCGGGTTCACCCGCAGCATTGTGCGGGACGGCCGGACGGTGTTCCAGCGGGTCGAGGTCGAGCCGGGCGAGTCGGTGCTCTACCGGCAGCCGCGGGACCCGGAGATCAAGGCGATCGGTAACCGGATCGACCGGACCGAGGACGGCGTCCTGGCGCTCACCATCTCGGTCGAGCTGGCCCCGGCCGGTATCGAGCGGGCGGTCCGGGAGAGCAGGTTCCTGGAGGCCGCGGACGCCTACTTCACCGACGCGCTGCGGGCCGTGATCGACGAGATCCGGGCGGCCCGCCCGGTCCTTGACGGTCCGTCCGCCGGGCTGACCAACGCGGCCTGAGCCGCCCTGCCCATCCCCCACAGGAGGAACCTGATGACCGCACGATTCGACGGCAAGGTCGCCCTGGTCACCGGCGGCGGCTCCGGTATCGGCCGGGCCACCGCGCTGGCCTTCGCCCGTGAGGGTGCCACCGTCATGGTGGCCGGCCGGGAGCCGCACGAGCTGCGGGAGACCGTGGCACTGATCGAGAAGGAGGGCGGCACCGCCGACTGCGCCCGGGCCGACGTCACGCACGGCATGGACGTCATCAAGCTGATCCGCTCCACGGTCGAGCGGCACGGCGGTCTGCACGTCGCCTTCAACAACGCCGGTGTGATGGGACAGGCCAGCCCGCTGGCCGAGGTCTGCGAGGCGGTCTGGGGCGACATCCTGGCCACCAACCTGACCGGGGCCTGGCTGCTGATGAAGCACGAGATCGCGCACATGAAGGCGAACGGCGGCGGCGTCATCATCAACACCGCGGCCAACATCAGCATCCACGGCCGGGTGCCCGGCTTCGGTGCCTTCGCCGCCTCCAAGGCCGCACTCTCCACGCTGACCCGCACCGCCGCCCGGGAGTACATCGCGCACGGCATCCGGATCAACGCGATCAGCCCCGGCACCGTCGACACCGACCAGGACCGGCGCTCCGACGAGAGCGAGCAGCAGCGCGCCGAGCGGGTCAGGGCCGGCCTGCCGGTCGGCCGGGTCGCCAGGACCGAGGAGATCGCCGACACGGTGCTCTGGCTGGCCAGCCAGGAGGCCCGCTTCGTGGTCGGTCACGACCTGGTGCTGGACGGCGGTGCCACCGCCTGATGATCGGGATTCTGCGCGAGCTCTCCGGGGAGGGCGTCTCCCTGTGGCTGGAAGGCCTCGGCCGCGACCGGCTGGCGGACGGCGGCCTGACCCGGCTGGTCCGTGACCGGTGCGTGGTGGGGGTCACCGGTGCGTTGGGGGACGACGACACGTACCGCGAGCAGCTGGCCGAGCTGGCCGCCCGGGGGGCCACGGGCGCGATCGCGCTGCGCGAGCTGACGGTCAGTGACCTGCGCTGGGCCTGCGAGGTGCTGGAGCCGGTGTACCTGCGGACGGCCGGTCTGGACGGACTGGTCTCGGCCCGGATCGACCCCTCGTTCGTCGAGAGCACCTGCCTCACGCTGGCCGAGGCCCGCTCGCTGCACCTGGCGGTGGACCGGCAGAACCTGCTGATGGAGATCCCGGCCACGCCCGAGGCGCTGCCCGCGATCACCCGCTGCCTGGGCGAGGGGATCGGTGTGCACGTCTCACTGGTGCTCACCGAGGAGCGCTACCGCCAGGTGCTGGAGGCCTTCCTGTCCGGTCTCGAACTGGCCGTCGCGAACGGCCTGGACGTCTCCCGGATCAACTCGGTGGCCGGGCTGCCGGTCGGTCTGCTGGACACCGTGCTGGACCACGAACTGGACCTGATCGGCAGCCCGGAGGCCCGGGCGTTCCGCGGCCAGGGCGGGATCGCGCTGGCCCGGCTGGTCTACCGGCGGTACGAGCGCGAGCTCGGCTCGGCCCGCTGGAACGGGCTGGCCGCCCGCGGGGCCCGGCCGCAGCGACTGCTCTGGGACGCCACCGAGGTGATGGACCGTCGGTACCGGGACACCCGGTACGCCGAGGAGCTGGTGGCACCGAACTCGGTCACCCTGCTCTCCGAACAGACCCTGACCGCCCTCGCCGAGCACGGCAGACCCGCCTCGGCGGACCGGTTCGCCGGCGGGTACGCGGACGCCGAGCAGGTGCTCGGCTACCTGGACCGGTTCGGCGTCGACCTGCCGAAGCTGCTGGCCGCCGCCGAGCACGAGGCCCTGGCCGACCTGCGGCTGGCCAGGGCGGAGCTGCTGGAGCGGGTGCTGGCCCGGCTGGCCGAGCTCGGCACCGCGGCCTGAGATTTCGTCCGATCCGCCCGACCCGGCCCCGCACCCGACCCGCTCGGACCCGACGAAAGGCAGGACAGCTCCGATGGCGAAGATCCTGATGGCCGGCGGCGGCATCGGCGGCCTGGCGACGGCACTCGGTGTGGCCCGGAAGGGCCACCGGGTGGTGGTGCTGGAGAGCCGTGACACCTTCACCGAGCTCGGCGCCGGTATCCAGCTCGGCCCGAACGCGTTCCACGCCCTCGACCGGCTCGGCGTCGGCGCCGAGGTCCGGGACCGCGCCGTGCACATCGACGAGCTGCGCTTCATGGACGGCACCACCGGTGAGCTGGTGGTGCGGATGCCGCTGACCGGCGGGTACCGGGAGCGGTTCGGCAACCCGTACGCGGTGGTGCACCGGATCGACGTGTACGCCCCGCTGTTGGCGGCGGCCCGGGCGGCGGCGGGCATCGAGCTCCGTACCGGCGCGGCCGTGCGGAGCTACCGGCAGACCCGGGACGGCGTCACCGTCCTGCTGGCCGACGGCGAGCAGGTGCGCGGCGACGCGCTGATCGGCGCCGACGGGATCAACTCCGCGGTGCGCAGGCAACTGGTCGGTGACGGCGCCCCGCAGGTCTCGGGACACACCATCTACCGCTCCGTCATCCCGATGGAGAAGGTGCCGGCGGAGCTGCGCTGGAACACCGTCACGCTGTGGGCGGGGCCGAAGTGGCACTTCGTGCACTACCCCATCGGCGGCGGTGAGTACCTCAACCTGGCGGCGACCCGGGACGACGGTGCCCGGCACGCGGTGACCGCCGTCCCGACCGGGCGGGACTTCGTGCTGAACGCGTTCCCGGGGCTCGGCGAGATCCCGCGAAGGCTGCTGGAGCTGGGCGAGGAGTGGCGGTCCTGGGTGCTCTGCGACCGCGACCCGGTGGACCGGTGGACCGACGGCAGGGTGGTGCTGGTCGGCGACGCCGCGCACCCGATGCTGCAGTACGCGGCCCAGGGCGCCTGCCAGGCGCTGGAGGACGCGGTGGTGCTGGGCGAGCTGATCGGCACCGAGGCCGGGGAGTTCGAGCAGCGCTTCGAGAAGTTCGCCGGCGAGCGGCGCGAGCGCACCGCCGCCGCCCAGCTGGTCGCCCGGGAGCTGGGCCGCCGCCTCTACCACCCGGCCGGCGAGCAGGCCCGGGCCCGCAACACGATGCTGGCCGCACTCTCCCCCGAGGAGCTGTACCGGAAGGTCGAGTGGCTGCACGGCGCCCGGGTGGGCGAAGGCCGGGTCACCGACCCGCCGTTGACCGGCCGCCGGACGATCACCGTCCGCTGAGCCGGCGGGCCGGACCCCACGCCCCCTGGGGTCTGGCCCGCTATTCTTTTCCGAACCGACAGGATTTCTGTCATTCAAATCACTGTCCTATGCATTCGGCCAATGGCCGAACACGCCGACCGGAATGGCCGGTTCGTGTGCCGTGGGGCGCGTGTGGCTAGTGAGTGCGCCGGGGTGGCGCGAGGGCGGTCGACAATCCTGCCCACGCGCCGGGTCGATGACCGCACCGCGCTGCCGCCATTCGGTGGGAGCGGCAGGTGAGCGACGGTGTGTCTGCCTACGAACCGGCTGTTCCCGGACTATGCGGATCGCAGGTCACGTCACGCTAATGGGCGAAAAGGGGAGCCGGTACTGGCGCTTTGTCGATTTGTTGCGGAAACCTGTTCCTCGGCGTCGCAGCCCCGCAGCTGTTCGTCTGGCCGCGAACTCCTGCAAGCAGTAAGCGCAGTACCGGAAGTACCGCAGCAGCTATCTGGAGGCTTTACATGGCTCGCACTCGCACCACCCGACTGGTCGGCCTGCTGGCCGCCGCCCCGCTCGCAGCCGCTCTGCTGCTCGTGGGCGCCGGCGCCGCCTCGGCCGACAACGGAGCCCTGGCGGGAGACGGTTCCAACAGCAGCGTGGTGTCCAACGTCGGCAGCGGGAACATCTTCGGCACCGTCACCGGCAACTACAACCAGACCCAGCAGGTGGCCACCGGCTCCGGCGCGTCGAACCAGAACAACAACTTCCAGGTCAAGGACAACACCGGCTTCATCTTCAGCGACCAGGGCAACCGGGACTTCAACTTCGTCTTCGCGCCGGTCTTCCACTGAGTGGTCCCGCACCGTCCGGCGGGGGCGCCGGACAGCGGGAGCGGGCCAGGGTGAGCTGAGCACCCGGCCGCACGACCGACCGAGCCGTACGGGGTGGAGAGGGTCACTCACTCCCGGTACAGCGCGTACACCTCTGTGGGCGGTGGCGGTGGTCGGCCCCGCCCCCGGGGAGGTGCGGGGCCCGGGCGGGGGCGGGGCCGGGGGGGGCAGCGCGCTCACCGCGGGCTCCAGGCTGACCAGCACGCTGAACACCCGCTGCGGCAGCCGCCGCAGCGCGGTCATCTCCAGCACGTACGGGATCACCGGCAGCAGCAGCGCCACCCCGGCCACCCCGAGCAGCAGCGTGACCGGCGACTCGGTGGCGGCCAGCCCGTGCCAGGCCTCGACCGCCCCGAACGGCGCGACCAGCACCGCGCTGACGGACAGTGAGACCGCGAGTCCCTGAAAGCCCTGGAAGGTGGCGCCGACCTTGTCGGTCAGCAGGATGTACCCGGCGTAGCAGGCGGCCGACCCGAAGGCGCAGGCCAGCCCGACCGGGTCCAGGCCGCCGCCGCTCCCGTGGCCGCCCTCGCCCAGCAGCGTGAGCAGCGCGACCCCGCCGCCCGCGAGCAGCGCCCAGAGCAGATGGGTCAGCCGGCGGGACAGTGCCAGCGCCACGCCGAGCGGGCCGAGGAACTCGATGGTCGCGGCGGTGCCCATCGGCAGCCGGTCCACCGCCCCGGCGAACAGCAGGGTCATCCCGGCCGAGGCCAGCCCGAGCAGCGCGGTCGAGCCGAGCTCCCGCGCGCCGCGTCCGCGCAGCCGGGGCCTGGTCAGCGCCAGCAGGACGGCCGCCGCGAAGGTCAGCCGGAGGAAGGTCGCGCCGCCGACCCCGAGCTGTCCGAACAGCGGCTTGGACAGCGCGATGCCGAGCTGCACGGCGAACATCGCCACCACACAGAGCACCGGCGCCGGGACCCGGGCGGACCATCGGGGGCCGGTGGGGTGGTCGGCGCGGCGGTCGGTGCGGTGGTCGGTGGACAGGTCGAGGCTGGACATGCGGATCAGTCTCGCGTAAGGACCGTAATCCCGGCAAGCACATGACTATGCAGGTGCGGACGGGTGAATTCACCGGCCGGACCTCGCATTTGTCTGACGATTGGTCAGTATCGAGAGGTGATGCGCTTTCTGGGCCCCGCTGCCCTCACTGCGGCCTCCCTCGTCCTGCTGCTCGCCACCGACGGGCTGCCGGACGGCAGCACCGCGTCGGCGGCGGAGCCGGTGGCGGCCGCCACTCCCCAGTCGGCTGGTGCAGCTGCCCCGCCCCCGGTCGTCCTCCGGGCCACCGTGCTCGCCGACCGTCCCGGGACCAGGGCGCAGCCGGCCCGGCGGCTGTTCGCCGGACCCGGCTTCGACGTCTGCACCGCCCCGTCGCTGGAGGCCATGACGGCCTGGAAGCAGAGCTCCCCCTACGGTGCGGTCGGCATCTACGTCAGCGGTGGCCAGCGCGGCTGCTCACAGCCCCGGCTGACCGCGGACTGGGTCCGAAAGGTCCGGGCGATGGGCTGGCAGCTGATGCCCACTCACGTCGGCCTGCAGGCACCGTGCAGCACGCTCGGCAACAAGCCGAAGCGGATCGACCCGGCCACCGCCGTCCAGCAGGGCCAGGCCGAGGCGGCCGAGGCCGCCGCCGCGCTGCGCTCCCTGGGCCTGGGCCAGGGCAGCCCGGTCTACCTGGACATCGAGTCCTACCCGCGCGGCGACCGGTCCTGCGCCCAGAGCGTGATCGACTTCACCGTCGGCTGGACCCGGAAGCTTCATCAGGAGGGCTTCCGCTCGGGCTTCTACTCCAGCGCGGACTCCGGCGTCTCCGACCTGGCCGCCGCCGCCCGCGCGGGCAGCGCCCCGCTCCCCGACGCGGTCTGGTACGCCCGCTGGGACGGCCGGGCGGACACCGCGGGGGCCGGCAGTCTCGACCCGGACCAGTGGTCCGCCCGCCAGCGCATCCACCAGTACCAGGGCAACGTCCAGGAGACCTGGGGCGGCGCCACCCTCAGCATCGACCGGAACCAGGTGGACGGACCGGTCGCGAGCTGAGGCCGGGCCGACTGTGCCCGATCTGCGGGGGCGGCGTGACTTTCGCCGCTGACAGTCCGGTGCCTTGACGACAGAATCGGGGCCGAGCAGCATCGCCTTACTCGCCAGTAGAAGTAGTGGCGCGCTGCCCTGCCCGCCCGGTCAAGGAGGACCCGCGTGTTCAGCACGATGCAGGACGTACCGCTCACCGTCGCCCGGATTCTGACGCATGGCTCGACCCTGCACGGCAACTCCACCGTCACCACCTGGGACGGCACCGGGCCGGTGGTCCGCACGTACGCCGAGATCGGGGCGCGGGCCGGGCAGTTGGCGCACGCGCTGCGGGACGAGCTCGGGGTGACCGAGGGGACCACGACGGCGACCTTGATGTGGAACAACTCCCAGCACCTGGAGGCGTACCTCGCCGTCCCGTCCATGGGCGCGGTGCTGCACACCCTCAACCTGCGGCTGCCCGGGCACCAGTTGGCGTTCATCATCAACCACGCCGCCGACCACGTGATCCTGGTCGACGGCAGCGTGCTGCCGCTGCTCGCCGCGGTGCTGCCGCAGCTCAACCCGACGCTCAAGCACATCGTGGTGAACGGTCCCGGCGACCGCTCGCTGCTGGACGGCTTCGCCGGCCGGGTGCACGACTACGAGGCACTGATCGCGGACCGGCCCACCGACTACCCGTGGCTGACCGACATCGACGAGCGCCGGGCCGCCGCGCTCTGCTACACCTCCGGCACCACCGGCGACCCCAAGGGCGTTGCGTACAGCCACCGTTCGGTCTACCTGCACTGCATGCAGGTCAACTCGGCCGACAGCTTCGCCCTGACGGTCCGTGACATCGCGCTGCCGGTGGTCCCGATGTTCCACGTGAACGCCTGGGGCATGCCGTACGCCGCCTTCATGTCGGGCGCCGACCTGCTGATGCCGGACCGCTTCCTCCAGCCCAAGCCGCTGGCCGAGATGATCGACCGGGTGAAGCCCACCGTGGGCGCCGCCGTGCCGACCATCTGGAACGGCCTGCTGGACGAGCTGGACGCGGGCTCCTACGACACCTCCTCGCTCCGGATGGTGGTGATCGGGGGTTCGGCCTGTCCGCCCGCCCTGATGCGTGGCTTCGAGGAGCGGCACGGCATCCGGGTGGTGCACGCCTGGGGCATGACCGAGACCTCGCCGCTCGGATCCTTTGCTCAGCCCCCGGCCGGTCTGACGCCGGAGCAGGAGTGGCCCTACCGGGTCAGCCAGGGCCTGTTCCCCGCCTCGGTGGAGGCCCGGCTGATCGGGCCCGGCGGCGAGCGGATGCCGCACGACGGCGTCGCGGCAGGCGAGTTGGAGGTGCGCGGGCCGTGGATCGCCGGTGCCTACTTCGCCGGTGCGGGCCAGGAGCCCGAGCGGCCCGAGGACAAGTTCAGCCCGGACGGCTGGCTGCGCACCGGTGACGTCGGCACCATCACCCCCGACGGTTACCTGACGCTGACCGACCGGGCCAAGGACGTGATCAAGTCCGGCGGCGAGTGGATCTCCTCGGTCGAGCTGGAGAACCAGCTGATGGCCCATCCCGAGGTGGCCGAGGCCGCAGTGGTGGCGGTGCCCGACGAGCGGTGGGGCGAACGGCCGCTGGCCACCGTGGTCCTGCGGCCCGGCGCGACCGTCGGCCTCCCCGAACTGCGGGCCTTCCTCGCCGAGCGGATCGCCTCCTGGCAGCTGCCCGAGCGCTGGTCGATCGTCGAGTCCGTCCCGAAGACCTCGGTCGGCAAGTTCGACAAGAAGGTCATCCGCGCCCAGTACGCAGCCGACGACCTCGACGTGACGACACTCGGCAAGAACTAGTCGCACCACCAGGGGCTCGGGGAACTGCGACGCCGACCTCAGGAGCGTTCAACGTGCGTAAACGGTCAGGCACTTTCGCCTTTGACCCGCACGCCAGACCTCCTCGCAGTTCCCCGAGCCCCTGGTGGCTGATGCCCAGAGGGCCTAGCTGCGCGCTGCGCTCACCTCGCCGAGGCTGCCGATCCGGCCGAGCAGGTCGACGATGCGGGACTGGACGTCCTCGGAGGTGGAGCGTTCGGCGAGGAAGAGCACGGTCTCGCCGGTCCGCAGTCGGGGCAGTTCCTGCGGGTCGAGGTCGACCGAGGTGTAGACGACCAGCGGGGTGCGGTGCAGTCGGTCGTTGGCGCGCAGCCAGTCCAGCAGGCCGACCCGGCGGCGCCTGATCTGCAGCAGGTCCATCACCACCAGATTCGGCTGCACGCTGCTGGCCCGGGAGACCGCGTCGTTCTCGTCGGTGGCGTGCTCGACGTGCATGCCGCGCCGCTCCAGGCTGGCGATCAGCGCGGCCGCGATGTCCGGGTCGGACTCGACCAGCAGCACCCGGGAGGAGTGGTTCTCACTGTCCTTGGGCGCCAATGCCCGGAGCAGGACGGCCGGATCGGCCCCGTACGCGGCGTCCCGGGTGGCCTGCCCCAGACCGGCGGTGACCAGGACCGGCACCCGGCTGTTGAGCGCGGCGGTCCGCAGCGACTGCAGGGCGGTGCGGGTGATCGGCCCGGTCAGCGGGTCGACGAAGAGCGCGGCGGGGTACGAGGACACCTGGGCGTCCACCTCCTCGCGGGAGCGGACGATCACCGGCCGGTAGCCGCGGTCCTGGAGCGCCTGTTTGGTGGACGGGTCGGGCTCGGGCCAGACCAGCAGCCGGCGTGGGCCGCCGTCGACGGTCGGCACCACCATGGTCGGCGGGTCCTCGGCCATGACCGGTGCCGACTCCCGCCCGGCCAGGGCGAGTTCGGCGGTCGGCCGCGGGGGCGTACGAGGCTCGACGGGCGCCGGGGGCTCGCTGCTCTGCTCCGGCGCACTGGCCAGGGCGGGCAGGGCGGGCAGCGCGGGACGCTCGACCGGCGCGGACTGCTGCGGGAAGGCGTTCGGGAACGCCCCCGCGAAGCCACCCGAGGGGCGGGGCGGGGCCAGCTCGCCGAGCCCGCTGCCGACCGGCCGGGGCGGCTCGGGCGCGGCCTCCGGTTCGGTCCGCGGCTGCTCGGCCGGCGGTTCGGACCGGCTTGCGCCGGAAGGGAGTTCGAGTGCCCTGCGAGGCTCGGGCACCGGGCTGGGCTCCGACTGGGCGGGCAGCGCCAGCCGACGGCGGCGGCCGGTCGGCTGGACGGCCGGCTGCTCGGTCGGAGCGGGCGGCACCTCGGGCAGCGCCAGTTCGAGGCCGGGGTAGACCGGCGTGCCGGGGTCGGGCACCCCGGGGATCGACAGCGACTCGGGCAGCCCCCGACGACGGCGCCCGCTGCGGGCGTTCTCCTCCTCGGCCGCGACCGGCTCGGCAGCCACCGGCTCCGACGTCGGCGCGAGCACCGGTGCGGGCACCGGCACTGCGGCCGGCTCGGGCATCGGCTGGGACACCGGCGAGGTCGTCGGGCCGGGGCCGAGGGCGATCGGGCCCCTGGTGGGCTCGGCCTGACGATCTGTCGGCCCGCTCGGCTCCGCCTCGGGCCGCTGCTCGTCGGTGCGGTCCGCCGGCTCCTCGGCCGCCTGTTCCTTGACGTCCGGGACGTCTGCCGGGGGGACCTCGGGGAGGTCCGGCAGCATCGCGGTGTCGGTCTCCTTGGGCACATGGTGGTGCACCGTCACGCCGGCCCCGGTCACCGTGGCCGGGTCGAGCGGGAGTTCCACCACGTACGTGGTGCCGGCCCGGGACGGGAGCTCGTGCCGCTGGAGCACTCCGCCGTGTCGCTCGACCGTGCTCCGGGCGATCGGCAGGTGGACCGGGTTGACCGTACGGGAAGGACCGCGCACCTCGATCCGGGCGACCTCGCCGCGCTGGGCGGCGGCCAGCACCACCATCGGTGCCTCGGCCACGCCGTCGGGGTTGGCGGTCGCGCCGGGCGTGTCCAGGGAGAGCGCCACGCCGCTGACGTCCGCCACCAGGTGGGCCAGGGCCCGGGCGAGCCGTTCGTGGTCGGCGACCACCACGACGCCCGCCGCGTGCACCGAGTACCTGACCCGGCCCGCGCCGACCAGCTCGCCCGCCTGCTCGACGGCGCGCTGGACCACCTTGTCCAGCCCGACCGGGCGACGGTCCAGCTCCTGCTGGCCGGTCTCGGCCTCGCTCTCGAACCGTTGGTGGGAGAGCACCCCGTCGATCAGCGTGCCGAACCGGCGGCACTCGTCGGCCAGCCGCCGCAGGGTCCAGTTGGCCTCCGGCCAGAGCTGCCCGGCCGGGTCGGCGGCCAGTGCGTCGATCCGCCGGTGCAGTGTGTCCAGCGCCCCGCCCAGCTCGCTCTCCAGAACGGCCGTCAGATGTTCGTTCCGCGCGACCAGTGCCAACTCCCTGGTCCGGTCGGTGAAGGTCATCACGGCGCCGACCAGCTGGTCGCCGTCCCGGACCGGGGCGGTGGTCAGGTCGACCGTCACCGGCCGCCCGTCCTTGCGCCAGAGCACCGCGCCCCTGACCCGGTGCTTGCGGCCCGAGGTCAGGGTGTCCAGCAGCGCCGAGCCCTCCAGGGCCAGCGGGCTGCCGTCCGCCTGCGAGTGCTGGATCAGCGGGTGCAGCTCGCGGCCGCCCAGCTCGCTGGCCCGGTAGTCGAGGATGTGCGCGGCGGCCGGGTTGACCAGCACCACGCGGCCTTCGAGGTCCACCCCGAGCACGCCTTCGGCGGCGGCCCGCAGGATCATCTCGGTCTGCTTGTGCTGCCTGCGCAGCTCGGCCTCGACGCCGAGCCGGCTGCTCAGGTCGCGGACCAGCAGGAGCAGCAGCTCACCGGCGGAGCCGCCGTCCTGGGGGTAGAGCGAGGTGTAGCCGGAGCTGCCGCGGGCCTCGCCGTCGTCCGTGAAGTCGTTGCCGGAGACCTCGACCGGGAAGGTCGAGCCGTCCGTCCGGCAGGCGGTCATCCGGACCGGCCGGTCCAGCCCCTCGGGCTCGCGCGGGGCGGGCCGCATCGAGCCGGGAATCCGGCTCGGGTCGAACTCGGGCAGCAGGGCCAGCACGCCCATCCCGACCAGCGAGGTGCCGGGGGTCTGCATGGCCTGGACGGCGGCGGAGTTGGCGTCCACGACTGTTCCGTTGCTGTTCACCAGCAACAGGGCGTCGGGCAGGGCATCGAGTATGGCGGCGAGGCGAGCAGCGCCTCGGATCGGCCTGCTGCTCACGTCGACAGGTCTCCTCACGGCTTGTGTCACGGCGTGCGACCGGCGGCTCGCGCTCTCCTCGGAAGACTGGAGTATCTCATTCTTCTTTGCGCCGTGGACGACCCGGCCGGTAACGTTGTCGGTGGTTGGTGTCAGGCCTTGGGGTTGTGGCATCATCTCAGTCGCACGGAGTGCACCGCTGGTCGGTGCGGTCCGTCGTGGAGGAGGCTTCGCCTAGTCCGGTCTATGGCGCCGCACTGCTAATGCGGTTTGGGCCTTCAAGCCCATCGAGGGTTCAAATCCCTCAGCCTCCGCCACTGGAGCCCCGCCGGTCAGAGACCGGCGGGGGTCATAGCTCAACGGATAGAGCACTTGACTACGGATCAAGAGGTTGCAGGTTCGAATCCTGCTGAGCGCACCACGCACCATCGCTCTGCGGCCTGTCAGTTGGGTCGCCCGAGCGCTCATAGCTCAACGGATAGAGCACTTGACTACGGATCAAGAGGTTGCAGGTTCGAATCCTGCTGAGCGCACAGATCGAAGGCCCCGGGTTCATCGCCCGGGGCCTTCGCCGTTCCCGGCAGCCTGCCCGCACAGCCACCTGGCCCGCCCGGTCACCGGACCCACGGTGCGGACCGCGGGGTGAGGAACCACTCGGACGAGGAGAGCGGCCGGCCGCTGCGCGCGGTCAGCGGCGCGGGGTCGTACCGGATCAGTTCGGGTTCGGCGTGCAGCTCGACCAGCAGCTCGGCGAGTTCGGGCGCGAGGTCCGGCGGGCCGCTGAGGTAGATGTCGTGGCCGGACCAGTCGGAGACGTGCCGCAGGCCGGTCCGCAGCAGGTCCACCGCCGCCTCCCGCTCGGCGCCGTCCTCGGGAGCCGCCAGCACCACCTCCAGCCAGGCGTGTTCGGCGACCAGGGCCCGGACGGCCGACAGGTCGTACTGGTCGGCGTCCTGCCGGGCGGCCAGGAAGACGGTGGCCGAGCGCTGCCGGCCGCGGGCCAGCTGCTCGATCAGCGCCTTGACGGTGGCCCAGCCGGTGCCGCCGGCCACGGCCAGCAGCGGCCGGTCGGAGCGCTGGTCGACCACGGTGTCCCCGATCGGCGGGCCGAGCAGCAGCGTCTCGCCCGGCAGTACGTCGTTCACCAGCAGGCTGCTCAGCTGCCCGCCGAACACCCGGCGGACGTGCAGCTCCAGGGTGCCGTCGGTGCGGGGCGCGCCCGCGATCGTGTACGAGCGCCAGAGCCGGGGGAGCCGGGGCGAGCTGAGCGAGAGGTACTGGCCGGCCGTGTAGGGGTACGGGCGGTCGGGCCGGAGGGTGAGCACCACCAGGTCGGCGGCCGCCCGCCGACGGTCCGTCACCTCGGCCTCCCACCAGGCCGGGGCCTGGGCATCGGCCCGGGCGCCCTCGAGCATGGCCTGCGAGATCACCGTGTACGCCTCGGACCAGGCCTTCTCGATCTCCTGGGTCCAGGAGTGGCCGGAGAAGTGCCGCAGCGCGGCGAGCAGGCTGGCTCCGACGGCGGGGTAGTGCTCGGCGGCGGCCCGGAACTTCCGGTGGTCCCGGCCGAGCGCGCGCAGGTACTCGGTGAACTGGTCCGACTGTTCGAGCTGGAGCACCACCTGGGTGAGTGCGTGGAACAGACGGTCGCGTTGCTCGGTCAGCTCTGCGGGGAACAGTCGGCGAAGCTCCGGGCTGTGTGCGAACAGGTGCACGTAGAAGTACTTGACCAGCTGGTCGGCCCGGCGCTCGACGACGGCGAAGCTGGCGCGGATGAGCGCGGGGTCGAAGGACACTGCGCAGATTCTACGCAAGCTGCGAATTATTCGAACAGGTATCAGTAATGAACGGTCAAGCACCGGACAGTAACGACCGGTTGGCCACCAACCCCGAGTGGCTGAAAACGGATAACCCGTCAGTTTCCTAGGCTGCCGGACGAGTGACCGCCAATCGGGTAGCACTGGGGCATTCCTCGCGGTGTCACGGTATGACGGACTCCAGATCGTGATTCCGTTTTGTCAGAACTTATGCCTGCCGCACCGGTTGGCGGCCGACACCGAAGGAGAGCCGGATGAGCCGACAGTCCTCCCATGCCGCCGAGTCGTCAGCCACCAGCTCGGGCAGGTGGGCCACGAGACCGCCGAGACGGAACGGAATCACCCGGAAAATGGCCGCGATCACGGCCACCGGGCTTCTGGTCGGCGGGAATCTGACCCTGCTCGGCCCGGCTGCCGAAGCCCAACAGACCCCGGAATCCTGGACCGCCGAGCGCCGGGCCGTCCTGCCGTCCGGTCTCGGCATCCAGTTCGACTTCGCCCCCCTCCCCGGAATCGCGGTCCGGACCGCCCCCGGAAAACTCGCCACCGGCGGCCCCGGATACGCGGACGGGCTGCGCGGTGGAGACCCGGCCACCCGCTTCGAACTCGGCGTGGAACGCCCGACGGCTGACGGCTCCTGGCGCACCCTCGGCACCCTTCAGCTCTCCTTCGGCCGCGCCGTCCGCAATCCCCGGCTGCACCTCAGCGGCCTGGCCGCACTTGCTACCGGCAAGGGCGGCACCACCGGGACCGCGAGCCGACTGACCGTCACGGGCGGCTCCCCGAGCGCCCCCAGCCTGGTCGCCCGCACCGACTGGGCCGGCTGGACGGTCGGCGACAACGCCCTGACCCCGACCGGCGAGGGCGCCACCGACGGAACCACCCCCGGTAGCGGCACGCTCGAACTCTCCGGCACCGTCAGCACGGTGACCTTCCGGGTCGAACAGCGCAGCACTCCACGGGACGGTTCCAGCACCGCCCCCGAGCCGCTGGCACAGGCGTACACCGTCACGCTCGACGAAGGCGTCGGCACCGCCCCGCAGGGGTACGGGAACGTCTCGCACCTGGTCTCCGACGTCTTCCTCGGGCGGACCGCCACCGGTACCGCCGCGGTGCGGCCGACCGTCGCCGGCGCCTCCGCGCAGCGGCTGGTGCCCGCCGGCAGCTCGGCCCCGCAGGAGCCGGCCGAACTGCGCGAGCGGGAACAGCCGATGGTCGAGCTGGACGGCGGAGCGAGCCGCCGAAGCCCGTGGGCCAACCCGGCCCCGCCGGAACTCCAGCCCGGGCGCGGGGAGTACCAGGGTGCCGACCCGACCGTCCAGTTCCCCGCCGAGGCGGCGATCGGGCGGTACTACGGCCTCACCGTGCCGGTCAGCCCCGGCCCGGGCCCGGCCATCCTGGCCGGCTGGATCGACTTCGACCACAACGGGAGATTCGACGCCACCGAACGGGTGCAGAGCGAGGTGGTGGTCGGCGCGAAGAGCGCGCAGCTGGAGTGGACCGTCCCCGGAAACGCCGCCGCCGGTGAGACCTGGGCCCGGCTGCGGATCGCCCGCAACTCCGCCCAACTCGTCACCCCCGGCGGCTTCGCAGACTCCGGCGAGGTGACCGACCAGCAGATCAAGCTCGCGGTCGGAGCCGCCCGGCCGGAGATCACCGGCCCGGTCAGCGGAGCCGTGGTGGCCGATCCCCGCCCGGAGATCCGGGGCGAAGCCGGGGTGCAGGGCGCCACCGTCGCGATCATGGCCGGTGACACCACGCTCTGCCGGGCCACCGTGGGCAAGGACGGCCGGTGGAGCTGCCGACCCGACACGCCGCTCCCGGCGGGCAGCCACGCCCTCACCCCGGTGGAGACCACCAAGGGTGGTGTGGTGCTGCGCGGCGAGGAGATCAAGATCACCGTCAAGACCGAACCGCCGGCCGCGCCGGTCCTCACCCTGCCCGAGTACACCAACGACCCGGGCCTGCTGCTCACCGGCACCGGCGACCCCGGCAGCGCCGTCTCGGTGGTGGACGCCGCCAACGCCCCCGGCGCGGGGCGGATCGCCGGCGAGCTGTGCAGCACCGCCGTGGCGGCCGACCACAGCTGGTCCTGCCTGCCGGTCGAGAACCTCGCCGACGGCAAGCACCAGCTGACCGCAGCGGCCACCGACGGCGCGGGCAACCGGACGGCCGGCCAGCCGGTGCCGCTCACGGTCGACACCGTGGCGCCGCCCCGGCCGGTGCTCGGCTCGCCCGCCGCAGGCACCGAACTCACCTCCGCCCGCCCCCGGCTGACCGGCCGGGCCGAACCCGGCTCCACCGTCACCGTCACCACCCGGGGCGGTACGGCTGGGGAGCGGGTGGTCCTGTGCACCGCCGTGACCGGGGTGGACGGAGCCTGGAGCTGCACGCCCGCCCGGGATCTGACGGCGGGTGAGCAGACCCTGGTGGTCACCGCCACCGACCGGGCCGGCAACGCCACCTCGGCGGACGCGGTCACGGTCACGGCGCGGCCGGTGGCGGTGCCGTCGGCTTCGGCGTCGCCGTCGGTGCCCGGGTCGCCCTCGCCCTCGCCCTCGCCCTCGGCTTCCGCTTCGGCGTCTGTCGCTGCCTCGGCCTCTGTGGTGCCGTCAGTCGTACCGTCGCCGTCGCCGGTGCTGGCTTCGCCTGCGGTCACACCCGTACCCGTTCCGTCGGTGCCGTCGCCCTCGGGGTCGGTGGCCGGTGTCGAACCTCCGTTCGGCGAGCCGGTGTTGACGCCCGACCAGGCTGCGGCGATTCTGCCGATCGTGGTTCCGCCGGTGATGGCCGAGCAGCCTGCGGTGCTTCCGTCACCGGCCCCCTCGGTCGTGCCTGTGCCGTCCCCGTCCTCGCCTGTGACCCCGTCCTCGTCCCCGTCCCCGTCCCCGTCCCCATCCCCGTCCGTGGCTGCGGTCGCGCCGCCGGCCGGGTCGGCAGCACCGTCGGCCTCGGTGGCCGTTCCGGTCGACGGGTCGGCCTCGCCGGCGGTCGGCGTGGTGGCGGCGGCGAGTGCCGTGGCCGCAACGAGCGCCACGCCCGTCATGAGCGCCACGCCCTCGCCCGCAGCGAGCACTTCGCCGACGGTGAGCGCGAGCCCCACCCCCTCCGCCACGAAGGCCGCCGCGCCTGCTGCTCCCGCCGCTCCAGGGGAGCCCGAGGGGTCCGACTCCGGCAGTCCGGCTGCTTCGGCTTCGGCCGATCCGACGGGTCCGGAGGCGCGCAACCTCGCCGCGCCGCCGGCCGGCGCCGAGCGTCCTAGCTCCGAGACGTGGCGTACGGCGGCCTGCGGTGTGCTGCTGATGCTGGCGGCGGTCGGACTGCTCACCCGTCGGGTGTTCGGTCGCGGTCCGGGTGGGCGGCGACGCCGCTGAGCTGGGGATCTGACGGCGCGTCGCCCGACGCGCCGTCAGATAGGCTGCGACACGCCGCGCACTAAATGTCGCATTTGATGACTTATCAACTTAGCCTGAATCTGGCACCGCCCGTCAGATCCGGGCCGCCCGTTGCGCGACACACCGACCCCCAAGGAACCGTGCATGGACGTCACCCGCGAATCTTCGCCGCGACCCAACTCCTGGCCTCCCGCCCCGCCCGAGCTCCCCCAGCGTGGCGGCGGTGCCACCCAGCTCAGCAAGGCGGTCGCGGACGCGGTCGCCAAGCCGTTGATCAAGGCCCGGCCGGTGACCGTCCAGGACGAGCTGGACTGCGGTCCGGTCACCGCGCCGGTCGGCGCGTCGAGCAGTGAGTCCCGGGCGAGCCGCCGTCCGCCCCGGACCGATTCCACCCTCCGTGAGCAGTCGGCCCGTTCGCTGCCCGGCTGGCTCGCCCTGCTGGTCCTACTGGCCGCGCTGGCCGGCGTGGTCCTGGTACTCGCCCGGGCGGGGGTGATCCCGCATCTCGACGCACTGCCCGACCTCCGCAGCAGTGCCGCCAAGGCCAGTGGTGGGGCCGAGATCACCGCCCCCTCGATCGCCGCCGTCTCGGCGGCCGGACTGGTGGTGCTGGTGACGCTGGCCGGACTGCTGGTCAACGCCGGTGGCGAGACCCGGGTGCTCACCCGCTGGGGCCGCTACCGGGGAACTGTCCGCCGTACCGGCCTGCTCTGGGTCAACCCGCTGCTGCGCCGCCGTCGGGTGGACATCCGGCTGCGCCACTGGCGCAGCGAGCCGGTCCAGGTCGCCGACCGCACCGGCACCCCGATCGTGGTCCGGCTGCTGATCGTCTGGCGGGTCCGGGACACGGCCAGGGCGACGCTCGCCATCGCCGAACACGAGGACTACCTGCGCGAGCAGGTGCACGCGGTGCTCACCCGTACCGCGAGTGCCCTGCCCTGCGACAGCAACTCCGTGCCCGGCCCCGCCCTGCGGGACGGCCAGTGGTTCGCCGACGAGCTGACCAGGTCGCTGGCCGCCGAGGCGGCTCCGGCCGGGATCGAGGTCTACTCGGTCCAGCCGCTCGCCCTCGACTACGCGCCGGAGGTGGCCGAGAGCATGCGCCGCCGCCGCCTCGCGGACCTGGACGCCGGTCTGCGGACCGTCCTGGTGGACGACGCGGTCGAGGCCGCCGCCCTCGCGGTCCGCCGCCTGGAGCGGGCCACCGCCCACGAGTTGGACGAGGCCGCTCGCAGCGCGCTGATGGAGCACCTGCTGGTCGCGTTCGTTGCCCCCGCCGGGGTGGCCGCCTCGGTACCCTCGCCGGCCGCCCGGGCCGGGAGGAAGGAAGGAAAGCCCGCGTGAAGATAGCCACCGACCGCTCCCTGATCGGTTTCTCCGACATCTCCCCGACCGCCGGACCGTGCACCTGCGCCCACTGCCTGGCCGCTGCCCGCCAACTGCTCAGGGACCGGAGTGCCGCCGGACCCGGCGGTGCCGACGGCGGCCGAATACATCGGGCGGTCCGTGCCACCTGTGTCGCCACCACCGTGCTGGCCGGCGCGGGAGTGGTCGGGCTCGGGCTGGGGGCGACCACCGCGAACGCCATGCCGGCGCCCAGCAAGCAGGGTTGGGACGGTTCGAAGTACTGGTTCAAGAACGCCGGCGGCGAGTGGCGCTACACCAGCTACCTCTCGGTCTACCAGTCCCGCACCGGCCAGGGCTCGGGTTCGTCCCCCTCGTCCACTAACTCCGCTGGTATCCAGCAGGGTTGGGACGGCTCGAAGTACTGGTTCAAGAACAGCAGTGGCGAGTGGCGATACACCAGCCATCTCTCGGTGTACCAGGCCCGCACCGGTCAGTCCGGTGGTGGCAGCACCACTCCGGCCCCCACGCCAACCCCTCCGACGGCGCCCTCGACGCCTGCCGACGGCAGCATCGAGTCGGCGATCGCCTTCGCCTCGGCCCAGCTCGGCAAGCCGTACGTCTGGGGCGGCAACGGCCCGTCCGGCTTCGACTGCTCCGGCCTGGTGCAGCAGGCGTACCGCCGGGCCGGGATCAACCTGCCGCGGGTCGCGGACGACCAGTACGCGGCCATCAGCCACATCGGGTCGGGCGAACTCCGCCGGGGTGACCTGATCTTCTGGTCCAGCAGCAGCCGGGCCTCGGGCATCCACCATGTCGCCATCTACCTCGGCAACAACAAGTACCTGGAAGCCGCCCGCCCAGGCACCACCATCCGCATCTCGACCCTGAGCAAGGGCTATTTCCCGACCCACTTCGGCCGCCCGTAGCTCGGGCCGGTACGACTTCCCGGCGCACCGGGAGTCCGCGCGAGCTGCCAACCCGGCAGCTCAGCGCCAGCTCCGCCGGCCGGAGCTCCAGCCGGCCCGCCGCCAGCAGGGGCGGCAGCTGCTCCACCGTCCGTGCGCTGGCGATCGGCGCCGCGACGGTCGGCTGCGCGGCCAGCCAGGCCAGTGCGACGGTGGCCTGCGCCACGCCGTGTGCGGCGGCGACCTGGTCGAGGGCGTCCAGCACCTTCGGCCCGCGCGGGTCCTCCAGGTAGCGCGCGGCGCCGAGCGCCCGGGCGCTCTGCACCGTGGCGCCGCCCGGCCGGTACTTGCCGGTCAGGAAGCCGGAGGCGAGTGCGTAGTACGGCACGGCGGACAGCCCGTGCGCCGCGACCACGTCGGCGAGCGGTCCCTCGTACGTGCCGCGGGAGACCAGGTTGTAGTGCGGCTGCACGGCGACGTACGCCGCCAGGCCCTCCCGGGCCGAGAACTCCAGCGCCTCGGTGAGCCGCTCCGCGCTGATGTTGGAGGCGGCCACCGCCCGGACCTTGCCCTCCCGCACCAGCTGGTCGAGGGCGGGGACGAACTCCTCGACCGGCGTCCCGGTGTCGTCCCGGTGGGTGTAGAGCAAGTCGATGTGGTCGACCCCGAGCCGGCGCAGGGACTCCTCGACGGCGGACTTGACGGTCACGGCGGCCAGCCCGCTGGCCTCCGGGTGGGCGCCGACCTTGGTCGCCACCACGATGTCGGCGCGGTTGGCCCGGCTGCGCAGCCAGTCGCCGATGATCGTCTCGGACTCGCCGCCGGTGTTGCCCGGCACCCAGGACGAGTACACGTCGGCGGTGTCGACGAAGTTGCCGCCGCCGGCCGCGTACGCGTCGAGTACGGCGAAGGACTCCGCCCGGTCGGCGGTCCAGCCGAACACGTTGCCGCCGAGCGAGAGGATGGACACGGCGAGATCCGAACCGCCGAGGGTCACCTTGTGGGGAGCGTCGCTGAGGTTGTCGGTCATGACCGGAGTCAACCGGATCACGCGGATCGCCATTCCGGTCCGGGGCCACTCTTCACGAGGCTGTCGCATGCCCGTTGCAGTCGCCGGTCGCGGGCCGGCGGCCGGTCACTCCTACGAGGGGTCCGGGGTGTTCCCCGACCGGCAGGGTTGGCTAGAGTCCTGCCATGGCTGACAACGACTACGACCCCGCCGGCAACACCCAGATGTTCCGGGCGTTCGTCGAAGAGACCCCGGCCGCCCAGGCGCCCGGTTCGGTCACCACCTACGGCAGCGCCAGTGGCAACAGCAACCGCACCGGCCTGGTCGCCGGCATCGCGGTCGTCGCTCTGCTGGTGCTCGGCGCCGTGATCTGGCTGGCCGTCAAGTAACCACTCCGCCACCTAGCCACTCCGCGGCACCCCGGCTCCGGCCGGGTGCCCGGTGCTGCGCGCGGACGCGACGGGCCCGATCGGACAGAACCTAGACTGGCCGGGCCCGAGCGACCCGTACACCAGTGCCACCGGAGGCCCCCGTGACCCAGCAGTCCACCGAGATCGCCCGCAGCCTCGGGCTGTCGGGAGCGGCCAACGCCCGCGACCTCGGCGGCTACCGGACCACGGACGGTGCGGTGCTGCGGCACGGTGTCGCCCTGCGGGCGGACGCGCTGAACCGGCTCACCGTCGAGGACGGCGCCCTGCTGGTCGCGGCCGGCGTCCGCCGGGTGGTCGACCTGCGCAGCACGGACGAGGTCCGGGAGGCGGGCCCCGACCTGATCCCCGGTCTGCCCACGGCCGACCTGGTCGAGCTCACGCGTTCCACCGAGCCGGTCACTGTCGAGCCGGTCGGTACGGAGGGTCCGACCCTGCATCACCTGCCGGTGTTCGCCGCCGACTTCGACATCTACGTGGCGCTGCGCGACGCGCTGGCCGACCGGGACGCGGACAAGCAGTTCGCGCTGCTCGGCAACGGCAAGGCGGCCGGGATGATGACCGGCCTGTACCGCTGGTTCGTCACCGACCCGGTGGCCCGGGACCGGTTCGCCACCGTGCTGCGGCTGCTGGCCGCGCCGGACGGCCCGCCGGTGCTGTTCCACTGCTCGGCGGGCAAGGACCGGACCGGCTGGGTGGCCGCGCTCACGCTGACCGCGCTCGGCGTCGACCGGGACACCGTGTTCGAGGACTACCTGCTCACCAACACCCGCTCGGCCGCGCTGATCGGGCACATCATGGAGAGCTTCGGCACCCAGGGCCTGATGAAGGACCCGACCCTGCTGCTGCCGGTCTTCCGGGCCGAGCGGGAGTACCTGGAGGCGGCCTTCGAGGAGGTCGCGACCGGCTGGACCTCCTTCGAGCACTTCTGGCAGCACGGTCTCGGCCTGGACGACACCGTGCTGGCCGGCCTGCGCGCCAACCTCCTGGCGTGAGTGCTGCTACTCGCTGATCAGCCCGGCCCGCAGCTGGGTCAGCGTCTTGGTCAGCAGCCGGGAGACGTGCATCTGCGAGATGCCGATCTCCTCGCCGATCTGGGACTGCGTCAGATTCCCGAAGAAGCGCAGCATGATGATCCGCCGCTCGCGCGGCGGCAGCTTGGCCAGCAGCGGCTTGAGCGACTCGCGGTACTCGACGCCCTCCAGCGCCAGGTCCTCGTAGCCGAGCCGGTCGGCCAGCGGGCCGTCGCCGTCCTCCTCGCCGGGGGTGGAGTCCAGCGAGCTGGCGGTGTACGCGTTGCCGACCGCGAGCCCCTCCACCACGTCCTCCTCGCTGACGCCGAGGAAGACCGCCAACTCGGCGACGGTGGGGGAGCGGTCGAGCTTCTGGGACAGCTCGTCGCCGGCCTTGGTCAGCGCCAGCCGCAGCTCCTGCAGTCGCCGGGGGACCCGGACCGACCAGCTGGTGTCCCGGAAGAAGCGCTTGATCTCGCCGACCACGGTGGGCATCGCGAAGGTCGGGAACTCCACCCCGCGCTCCGGGTCGAACCGGTCGATCGCCTTGATCAGGCCGATCGTGCCGACCTGGACGATGTCCTCCATCGGCTCGTTCCGGCTGCGGAAGCGGGCGGAGGCGTACCGGACCAGGGGCAGGTTGAGCTCGATCAGGGTGTCGCGGACGTACGTGTGCTCGACGGTGCCCGGCTCCAGCACGGCCAGCCGCTGGAACAGCGAACGCGACAGCGTCCGGGTGTCCAGCGTGCGGTCCACGGTGAGGACGGGCGAAGCCGTCTGCTGTGCCGGGATCTGCTGGGTCGGAAGCTGCTGCTCCGTCACCTGCTCGACCACCGACACGAGAGCCGCCGTCATACCGTGGCCCTCCGCACTGCCCAGCTCTCCGGACATGCTCCCCACCCCCTCGTGACTGACTGTTCAACGGGTATCACCCAGCGACAGTTCCCGGAGCCGAACGACCCCTCCAGCTCAATACCGGACCACGCGCCCCGGCAAACCCGAACGTCGCAAGATGTCACTCAGCGGTAACGCGCAGCGAGGACCCTACTCCTCCCAGGAGTTCCCGGTCCGTAGTCGGGTCAGGATCCTGGAGAGTAGCCGGGACACGTGCATCTGCGACATGCCCAGCTCGGTGCTGATCTGGGACTGTGTCAGGTTCGCGAAGAAGCGCAGCATGATGATCCGCCGCTCCCGCTCCGGTAGTTGCACCAGCAGGTGCCTGACCATGTCCCGGTGCTCCACGTCGGCGAGCGCCGAGTCCTCGTAGCCGAGCCGGTCCAGCAGGGCGAGCCCGCCCTCGTGCTCCTGGGCGGCCTCCAGCGAGGCCGCGTTGTACGCCCGGCCGGCCGCCAGGCAGGCCAGGACGTCCTCCTCCGGGATGCGCAGGTTGGCCGCGATCTCCGGCACCTTGGGCGAGCGGCCGTGAGTGATCGTCAGCTCCTCCATGGCACCGCTGACCTGGACCCAGAGCTCCTGCAGCCGGCGCGGGACGTGCATGGTGCGGACGTTGTCCCGGAAGTACCGCTTGATCTCGCCGAGGATGGTCGGCAGCGCATAGGTGGGGAACTGCACGCCCCGGGTCGGGTCGAACCGGTCGATCGCGTTGATCAGGCCGATCGTGCCGACCTGGACGATGTCCTCCATCGGCTCGTTCCGGCTGCGGAACCGGGTCGCGGCGTAGCGCACCAGCGGGATGTTCGCCTCGATCAGCGCCGCCCGCACCCGCTCGCGCTCCGGCGCACCCGGCGGCAGCTCGGACAGCCGCTCGAACAGCACCCTGGTCAGCGTCCGGACGTCCACCGAACTCCGGGCGCCCGGCGGACGCTCCCTCAACTCGACCAGCGGGTCGACCTGCTGAGCCTCGTCCGGCTCCTTCGGTACGGCCTCCTCGCCGGTCTCCGGCGCGCTGCTGCCCTGTGTCTGCACGGACACGTCACCCCTCCCAAGTCCCTGCGAATCCGACCCACCGGCTGTGGTCCGCGCTCGCTCATCACCTCGCCAGGTTCCGGCAAAACCGGTCATAGCATCACAAGTCGCGCACATCGCGGGCAAGTACCGGCGGTAGGCGTGTTGGCCGATTGTCGGGAGAGTTGCCGGGCACGGAAAGGCCCCCTGGCGTCCTGCATGCCAGGGGGCCCAACGGTGCTCCGGGTACGATCGTTCAGTTTTGGACGATCAGACCTCGATGTCGGCGATCACCCAGGTGGCGAACTCACGCCACTGTCCGGCGGCAGCCTGATGGGCCGGGTGGCCGATGTAGGCGGCCAGCGCCTCGCGGTCCTCCACCTTGCTGTTGATCGCGTAGTCGTACGCGATGTCCCGCTCGGTGGTGTTCCAGCCGCACTCCCACTCGCGCAGCTCGGGGATCAGACCGCCGAGCTCGTCGAACGCCTTGGCGCCCGCGAGCGCCCTCGGGTCGTCCTTCGCTACGCCGTCGTTGAGCTTGAACAGGACCAGGTGCCGGATCACGCTGCCGCTCCTAGCGGGGGTGAGGGTGTACTGCTCGAACCCGCCCACGGTAGCCCGGGACGACCCCGGTCAGCTCACTAGCCCGGTCATGAACGTCCCGACCGCCTTGGCCGCGTCCGAGATCCCGACGAACCCCGACTGGACCAACTCGGCCGCCCTGGTCGGAGAACTGATGATCGTGTAGATCACGAAGATCAGCAGCATCCACATGCCGATCCTCTTCGCCTGTGCCACCCGAACCGCCCGCCTCCCGATCGCCGCACCACGTGCCCCCGCAGCTTATCCACCAGACGGCCCATCAGGTGAGGGCCCCGTTCACTCCCCGGGACGAAGGTCCCCGCAGGACGGGCCCTTCTCCGGATGCCCGCCCGCACCCCGTCCAGCAGGATGGAACACGTACCGAGGGATCTGGCAGGAATCACCGGTACGTGGACCGGAGCTCCCCGCTGTGGGACCGGGCGTCGTGGCTTCCCCCCGACACGACCCCGGTTGTGGGACTCCGCCGGGGCAACCGTCCGTCCCCCCGGGACGGTTGCCCCCTCCAACCAGAAGCAGGCTCCGCACTCCCCGGGCATTGGTGGTCAACGCCCCGAGTGCGGGGCCTTCTTCCGTATCTGAGGACACCGGTACCTTGATCGCTCATCTGCAGGCGCATACGGTCCTGGGATGACGTCCACACCGGCACTCTTCGACTACTTCCCAGAGCCGGCCTTCCAGGTTTCCTGCGCGCCGGGATTGGACGCGGTGGAGTCGTGGTTCCACGGGCGCCCGAACCTGGAGCTTCGGGTCGGGCAGGTGATGCGCCAGTCGATCGACGAGGTGCTCGACGGGCAACGGACTGGCCGCTACGACATTCGGCAGCTGGAGAAGACGGAGAAGACCTATCTCGGCACCAAGGTCGAGATCCTGCTCCGAAACGAGTTCGACCTCGTCCCCGGCTCCTCCATGGACTACTCGGTGGCAGGGCACGACGTCGATTCGAAGTTCTCGTTGAGCTCCGGCTGGATGATTCCGACCGAAGCTGTCGGTGAGATCTGTCTCGTGTCGACCGCTGACGACGTCCGGGGAACGTTTTCCGTCGGTCTGGTCAGGGCGATGGAAGCGGCTCTGACAAAGGGTGGGAACAAGGACAGCAAGAGGTCGCTCTCCAAGGAGGGTAAGACCGCGATCCGCTGGTTGGTCAAGGACGGCAGCTTGCCGGAGAACCTGCTTCTTAAGATGCCGGAGATCGACCTTGACCTTGTGGTCAAAGCAGGAGGAACCAGCGGAAGTAGCCGTCGCGGAGGGCAGCAGCGGGTCAACGAACTCTTCCGACGGGAGTGGGTGCAGGGCAGAGTGGTCGGCCGCAGCACGATCCTGACCGTTGCCCGACAGGACGACGGACCGAAGCGGGTCAGGGATGCCCGCATACACCTGCGCCCGGAGGGCATCGTGGTCCTCGGTCACCAGGGCGAGCATCCGCGGATCGCCCGGGAACTGGACCTCACGGTCCCGAGCAAGGGCCAGTGGACGGCCGTGAGACTCGTCATGAGCGAGGATCCGGGCCGGGCCGGCACCGTCATCGGTGGTACGCGCTATTCGGTCGCACTCTCGGATGAGAGCAGTGCAGCGGCCCCGATCCTGACCGGCGAGGGGTAGACGAACCGTCAGACCAGGACGGGCGTCAAGGCGGCCGCGTGGACCTCCGCCCGGGGCTCCGGTACGGCCTGCTTCTCCCAGGCCTTCAGGCTCTGCAACTGGTCATCGGTGGGGCTGGGCAGACCGAACGCCGCCGAGAGGATGTGCATGGCGAGTCGCGGTGGGACGGCATTGCCGATCTGCTGACCGATGTCACGCCCGGACCACGGGTAGTTGCCCGGGAACGTCTGCAGACGGCCCGCCTCGAACCGGTCGAAGCGTTCCTGCTCCACCCCGCCCGAGTAGATGCGGTTCCGGAAGATCTTCCCGGTGACGGTCGCAGAGGGTTCGGACGACGTCCGGCGCCCCCGGGCCTTGGGATCACCACCGGTGCCGTAATTGGAGACCACTTCGAAGGGGACTCCACGGTCCACCACCTCGGCCATGCTCCGCCAGGGCAGCAAACTCGTGTCCCCGGCGTCGCGCGGGACCCCCTTGCGGTATCCCCGATGTGTGGGGCTCGGCAGGGACACGGGGGAGTCACCGAGTCGGGCGATCAGCACGGCCCGCCGACGGGTCTGGGGGACCCCGAACGCCTCGGTGTGCAGGATCCCGTGGTCAGCCTTGTAGCCCTCGCCCTCCAGAACCTCCCGGTATGCCTTCCAGACCGGTAGGACGGCGGGGACCTGCTCGAGCACGATCACCCTGTAGGGGTCGCGCTTCTTGCTGTCGATCGCTTCCAGGATCCATCGCAGAGGCTCCAGGACGAGACCGGTCCGCTCGTCCTCCATCTTGGCAAGGTCCCGTGCGATGTCCTCGTGGCTCTCCCTGGCAACGATTCGCTTCACGAACTCCAGGACGTCATCCAAGGCCCTGCGACCGGCACCTCCACCCGCGACCGTGAAGGTCTGGCACGGAGGCCCTCCTGCCAGGACATCCGCGTCGCAGAGGCCTGCATCCGTGGAGTTGTGCGAGCGCACGTCGCCCTGGATGGTCGCCAGACCTGCGGCCCTGCGGGTTTCGCACGCACCGGCATCCCACTCGAGGCCTACCGTCTGGACGCCGAGTTTGTCCGCAGCCACGTCGATCCCGCCGGGACCTGCGAACAAGTCCACGATCTTGGTGGGGTGCACGTGATCTCCAAGGGTTACGCTTCGTGGCCAGCGCTGGCGTGCTCCCGGGGGCTCCGGCGACGGTTCACCCACGAGTCCGACAGCAGCCACACAGCGTACCTTGGGCCACCGACTCCGGCTCGACTCGTCGTAGGGCGGAGACCTTGCCCCTTCGGCCACCTGAACGGGCAGGCGCAGGAGATCAGGTGGACAGGATCAGGGTTCCGATAACAAATCCGGTTCTTGTTGCGGGTCCAGTAGCTCGTCCCAGGTGGAGCTCTCACCCATGAGCGAATGGCGCCCGCCATGACAGTGCGAGCAAAGGGTCACGAGGTTGTCCTCCGAGTTGTCACCACCTCGGTGCACGGGGAGGAGGTGGTGGATCTGCAGTGAAACGCCCTGCTCCGGCACCCGGCGACAGTCCTGGCACGTCCTCTGGTCCCGCTCCAGGATCTGGTAGCGAAGCTTGATGGCCTTGCGGACCCGTGGCGGACGCTTTTCCGAGGTGGCGAGCCGGTACGAGCCGGGCGGGAGGGACGGGTCGTCGATGTTCGAAACGATCTGCCACCCTTCCTCCTCCAACTCGCGTAGGCGGCGCGGCCACTCCTGGATTCCGGCGACATAGAACAGCTGTTCCTTGTCGGCGGCGCGAGGTGAGAGCGCCCGGAGATAGTGGAGGAGCCGGTCCTTGCCGGCTGCCGACTTCCCGTCGGCCTTCTTCAACTGCCGTGACGTCTTGGCCGTGCGCCACCCCTCGGCCAATTCCTGATCAGGTTCGGGCGAGGTGAGCCTGTAGTGGTCGTGAGGCATGTCGGTGCAGTGCACGCCCGACTCGATCGGCCAGCCGAACTCGACCCTGAGCTCCCTGACCCGCCTGGGCCACTCCGAGATACCGGCGACGCCGGCAAGGGCATCGGCGGGAACGGCTTCCCCGATGTGGTTCTTCAGATGGCGGAGGATGGCGTCACGGCCGGAGCCGAAACCCAGAGCACGGTTGGCCTGGGCCATTGCGTTCCGCAATTCGGCTGATGCAAGCCCGATCCGGGCCGCGAGCTCCAGCCAGGAGTCCTGGCCGATCGTCCCGGCTGGGATCTGATCGACGATCTCCAGGTGCTTCTCCGCTGCGGCTCTCACCTCCAAAAATGCTTCGCTCCGTCCATCGTTCCGGCTCAGGGACACAAGGTGCTCCTCGTCTACGGTGGGTTGGTGTCGTTGCTCGGGCGGCAGCGACCATCGCTGCCCGGATCCCGGCGCACTTCAGCTTCCTGGACACACGAAACGTGCACCGGTCATGACGATGATTCCGTGCAGATCGAACAGCCCAGGCGTTGGAGACGGCAAGGCTGGTGTCGATCGTGGCGCCGGGTCTGGATTTCCCTCGCCGTCCTGAGCGCGGCCTCGCGCGGATCTTCGTGCTCCCAGACCCGGATCACGCTCCAACCCGCCTCGGTGAGGAGGGCATCCGTTTCGTGGTCCCTCCGACGGTTGCCGTCGATCTTCTCTCGCCAGAACTCCGCATTGTTCCGGGGGTACGTCCCATGCTCGGGGCAGCCGTGCCAGAAACAGCCATCTACGAAGACGGCGACCTTGACCGGGCCGAAGACCACGTCGGTCTCACGGCGAAGCCCCTTCAGTAGCCGCTTGTGGACTCGGAAACGCAGACCCAGGCGATGCAGCTCCTTGCGCAGGCCGACTTCGATGCCCGTGTCGTGGCGTCGTTGGCGGCTCATTCTGGCGCTGGTGGCGGGAGTCGTCTCCAGGGGGTGCACTCCTCAATTGTGGCGCCTGTCGGTCGGAGGCCGGGGCCTGACGATCGGTCCGTCCCCGCCGACGAATCACGGATACTTGGATCGTACTGATGTTCGCTACGCTTTCGACAGCCTTCGATAAGGAGATGCCGTGCCCGCACCGTTCGCAGTTGACCTGTGCGGCTATCGCAACGGGCTTCCCAATACCAGTGACGCGAGCCAACGTCTGTCGGTTGAGATCGGGAGGGCGTTTTTCGAGCACATCGGCGTGGCGGTGGATCAAGAGGTCGGCAAAGTCGACAAGATCTGGAGCCGGTCGATGGTTGCGGACCTTTCGGCCCGGCTCGCGGGCCCTGCGCCGCAGCTGACGGTCGATGAAGAGTGCTGGCCTCATAGGTTCGAGCAGTACGCCCATCTACGGGCCCTGCAGGAGCTGGCCGGTGACGAGTCCTCCGACGTCGAACGGGCCCTGGAGGATTTGGCCCTGCACATTCGGTCGCTCGGGCACGGTCCGGGGTTGGAACGCGCCGCTGCGCTGCTCGGTACCCTCGGTGGCGCCATCGAGACGGCGGCGGCTCGCCGCAGGCCGCTGCTCGATCTGTTGGGCGACGAGTCGCTGCTGAGGCTGGACATCGCCGTACACAGACAGGGCAGGCCGGACCGGGATTCACGCGCGGCACCCCACCTGGTGGCGGGTTTCTCCCTGAAGTGGACCTTGCGCACCGATCGTCTGCAGGATCCGCGGATCCAAGGCTCCAAGATGGCATCTCTGCGTCGGGGGCGGATGCCTCACTTCGCGGCGGTCACCATGGAGCCGAGGCCCTACATGCTCGGTCGCCTCGGGGGCGGCACCGGCGACCTGGACTGTGTCTACCACCTGCACCTGCCCGGCTTGACGGCAGCGGTCGACGACGTCTATTCCGACAACCCCGCACGCCGCAAGCAGCGGGACACCTTCCGGCGAATGGTCGACCAAGGCCGGTTGCGTGACTACGACGATCTGGTGGCGTACCTGGCCACGGTGTGGTCCCCGCCCGATACGGGCCAGGTCCGGAGCTGAACGGCATCAACGCGAAGGGCCCCGATCCAGTGGATCGGGGCCCTTCGTCGAGCTGGCGGTAGCGGTGGGATTCGAACCCACGGTGAAGTTGCCCCCACACACGCTTTCGAGGCGTGCTCCTTTGGCCGCTCGGACACGCTACCGAGACGAGACTCTACCGGACGGGGTGGGCGGGGACGAAATCAGTTCACCGGTGGGAGTCGAAGAAGGCGCGGAGCTGGTCGGCGCAGGGCTCGGCCAGGACGCCGTGGACGACCTCGGGGCGGTGGTTGAGGCGCGGGTCGCGGAGGACGTCGAGCAGGGAGCCCGCCGCGCCGGCCTTGTCGTCGTAGGCGCCGTAGACGACGCGGCCGACCCGGGCGAGCACGATGGCGCCCGCGCACATGGTGCAGGGTTCGAGGGTGACGACCAGGGTGCAGCCGGCCAGTCGCCACTCGCCGAGGGCGGTGGCGGCCTGGCGGATGGCGACCACCTCGGCGTGTGCGGTGGGATCGCCGACGGCCTCGCGCTCGTTGTGGCCGCGGCCGATGACCGCCCCGTCCGGGCCCAGGACGAGCGCCCCGACCGGTACGTCACCGGTGGCGGTGGCGAGTGCGGCCTCGTCGATGGCGAGGCGCATCGCGTCCGTCCAGCGGTCGCGTACCGGGTCGGGGCGTACGGGGGCCGGGAGCGGGGCGATCTGCATGGGACCAGTGTCGGGCACCGCAGGACCGGCTACCGCACCGCCTCCAGCACCTCGCCGCAGCCGATCGCGTCGGCGATCTCGGACAGGGCGTCGCCGGGCATCGCCCCTTCGCCGCTGAGGTCGAGCAGCCCCTCGGAGGTCAGGCCGAACTCGATCAGCAGCTCCGGGTCGCCGAGCGGCCCGACCGGCACGCCGCCCGGACCGGTGGCCCCGGCGGACTCGTCCTCGTCGTCGTCCTCGGAGCTCTGGCCCGCTTCCTCGTCGTCGAGGTCGGTGACCAGGCTGTCCAGGTCGTCGAAGTCGGCGTCGCCGACCCGGTCGATCAGTTCGTCGGTGAGGATGGAGCCGTAGGAGCTGCGCGCGGCAGCGGCTCCGTCGGAGACGAAGATCCGCGGATCCTCCTCGCCGTCCACCCGGAGGACGGCGAACCAGGCGTCCTCCTGCTCGATGAAGACCAGGACGCTCTCGTCGTCCTGGGCCGCCGCCCGGGCCAGGTCGGCCAGGTCGGCAACGGTCTCGACGTTGTCCAGCTCTGTCTCGCTCACATCCCACGCGCCGTCGGTGCGAGCAAGCACTGCAGCGAAGTACGCCACCAGGGACTCTCCCAAGATTGGTCTCGGCTGTAGGCGATCTCGGGCGAACGCGGTCTGGCCGCCCCCGCGCCAGAGGCGGCCCGCTGTTCGGACCGTCCCTCCGGCATCGTGACAGAAACCCGGGCCCTGCGGGGAGTGTTCGGCAGCGCGTCTTCGCAGGTCGTGTCGGAAGAGGATGCTGGATGGCCGACGCGCCGTCAGATTCGGAAGGTTCGCATCCGGAGCGCCTCACGCATCCGGCGCTCCTTGGTGCGCCGGGGCTGCACCCTGGCCCGCAACTCCCGGGCCTCGGCCAGCTCACGGAGGAAGCGGGCGCGCCGTCGGCGGCGTTCCGCTTCGGTCTCGGGTGGGGCCTCGGGCTGCTCTGTCGAGCCGGGCCCGGCGTGCGGGGTGCTCTTCATACCGTCCGACTTTCCCAGAACTGTCCGGTAAATACCACAGGAGATGCGGAGGTATCGGGATTGCCGCCGCGCGCCGGGGAGGAGGGGTGGTGAAGGCGTGCAGGGCGTCGCAGAGCGCCTGGAGAGGGCCTGGCAGGTCGTACATGTGTGTCGTTGCCCGTTATGGTCGGAGCATGCGTCTCCATGTCGTCGACCACCCGCTGGTGGCCCACAAGCTCTCGACCCTGCGCGACGAGCGCACCGACTCACCGACCTTCCGTCGGCTGACCGACGAGCTGGTCACCCTCCTCGCGTACGAGGCCACCCGGGACGTCCGGACCGAGCGGGTGGAGATCACCACCCCGGTCGCGGTCACCACCGGCACCCGACTGAGCTACCCGCGTCCGCTGGTGGTGCCGATCCTGCGCGCCGGGCTCGGCATGCTGGACGGGATGACCCGGCTGCTGCCGACCGCCGAGGTCGGCTTCCTGGGCATGGTGCGCAACGAGGAGACCCTGGAGGCGTCCACCTACGCCACCCGGATGCCGGAGGACCTCTCGGGCCGTCAGGTGTACGTGCTGGACCCGATGCTGGCCACCGGCGGCACGCTGGTCGCGGCGATCCGGATGCTGATCGAGCGGGGCGCCACCGACGTGATGGCCGTGGTGCTGCTGGCCGCGCCGGAGGGTGTCGCGGTGATGGAGCGTGAGCTGGCCGGGCTGCCGGTCACCGTGGTCACCGCCGCCGTGGACGAGCGGCTGAACGAGAACGGCTACATCGTGCCGGGCCTCGGCGACGCGGGCGACCGCCTCTACGGCACGGCCGGCTGAGCGAGCGGACAGCAAGAAGGGCCCCMCCYCCGCGGGGGGGGGGGCCGCCGCGGCCGGTTCGAGCAGCGTGGTGAAGGCGTCGCCGACCACCACGTCGACCGAGGGGTCGACCCGGGTGTCGGCGGTCTTGGTGGCGCCGGTGACCTGGGCGGCGAGCAGGGTGGCGCCGCCGAGGCCGGCCGGGCCGCTGATCACCTGGACGGTGGTGGTGGGCAGCTTCTCGACGTTGGCGGGCGCGTTGCCGACCTTGCCGATGGTGAAGCCGCGTTTCTTGAACTCCTCGGCGGTCCGCGCGGCCAGGCCGGACTTGGCCGTGGCGTTGTAGATGTTCACCGTGACGGCGGCCGGCTGCGGTACGGCGGTGCTGCTCGGCGGCGCCGACGGCGCACCGGGTGCGGCGTCCGGCGCGGCCAGCGGTTTGCCGGAGACGGTCGCGGCGGGGGAGGCGCAGGCCTGGGCGGTACCGCTCCGGTTCTTGCCGGAGAAGATGTCCACCAACTGCACTCCGCCGAGGCCGATCAGGGCGAGGGCGAGCAGCGAGCCGATCAGGGCGAGGACCTTGCGGCTCCTGCGGGGCGGGCGTCCAAGGCGGGGGTAGGAGTTACCGGTGATCCGGTACTGCTTCCCCTTCAGTCCCTGGGGAGTCAACATGCTCACGGGTCGGTCTCCCCCTCGTGCCAGGGCAAGGCTCGGTGACGGGTGCGGCCGGGAGGGCGGAACGCCGGATACTTTTCGGCCGTACTCAGCAGATTAGTGCCACTCCGGGTGCGAAGGTACTAAATGATCATCATCTGGAGTACCTGCGCACTCGAAAGGATGTACCGGCACCCGAACGGCTGCACGGAAGGGTGATGACAGGTCAGGAGGTGGGTGGGGCCGGTGGGTAGTCCATCTCCAGCACCCGGGCGTGCAGCACCTGGCGCTGTTGGAGCGCGGCACGCACCGCGCGGTGCAGGCCGTCCTCCAGGTAGAGATCGCCGTGCCACTTCACCACGTGGGCGAAGAGGTCCCCGTAGAAGGTGGAGTCCTCGGCCAACAAGGTCTCCAGGTCCAACTGCCCCTTGGTGGTCACCAGCTGGTCCAGCCGCACCGGGCGCGGCGCTACGTCCGCCCACTGGCGGGTGCTGGTCCGGCCGTGATCCGGGTACGGCCGTCCGTTGCCGATGCGCTTGAAGATCACACGGAAAGCCTACCGTCACGCCGCCCCGAGGCACAGCAAGCGCGGCGTGGCCTGCGTTCGGAGATTCGTAGGGATTACATAGGAAGTGTCCCTGTTTGTGGGGTACCAGTTCTGACGATCCCTCCGACCCGAGCGGGAGTCCGCCCAGATGACCACCCAGGAAATGCCCATCGCCGTCCGGGACATCGCGGCCGGGTACGCCTTCACCGGCCCCGCGCTGGAGCTCGGCGCGGTACTGCTGGACGGCGCCGCGTACCCCGGCGCGCAGGTCCGGATTCCGCTCGGTGTGCTCAACCGGCACGGGCTGGTGGCCGGGGCGACCGGCACCGGGAAGACCAAGACCCTGCAGTTGATGGCCGAACAGCTCTCGGCCCAGGGCGTGCCGGTCTTCCTGGCCGACATCAAGGGCGACGTCTCCGGCATCTCCGCCCCGGGCACCGCCAACGACAAGGTGCGGGCCCGGGCCGGGGAGGTCGGGCAGCAGTGGCAGGGCCAGGGCTTCCCGACCGAGTTCTACGCGCTCGGCGGTCTCGGCGACGGCATCCCGCTGCGGGCCACCGTGACCAGTTTCGGCCCGCTGCTGCTGGCCAAGGTGCTGGAGCTGAACGAGACTCAGGAGGCCTCGCTCGGCCTGATCTTCCACTTCGCCGACAAGAACGGCCTGGAGCTGTACGACCTCAAGGACCTCTCGGCGGTGATCTCCTTCCTCACCTCGCCGGAGGGGAAGGAGCAGCTCAAGGGCGTCGGCGGGCTGTCGTCGGCGACCGCCGGGGTGATCCTGCGTTCGCTGACGGTGCTGGAGAACGAGGGGGCCGGGGCGTTCTTCGGCGAACCGGAGTTCGACACGGCGGAACTGCTGCGGACCGCGCCGGACGGCCGTGGGGTGGTCTCGGTGCTGGAACTGCCTGCGGTGCAGGACCGGCCCCGGCTGTTCTCCACCTTCCTGATGTGGCTGCTGGCCGATCTCTACCAGGAGCTGCCCGAGGTCGGGGACCTGGACCGGCCGAAGCTGGTGTTCTTCTTCGACGAGGCGCACCTGCTCTTCAAGGGCGCCTCGAAGGGCTTCCTGGAGGCGATCACCCAGACCGTCCGGCTGATCCGCAGCAAGGCGGTCGGGATCTTCTTCGTCACCCAGACCCCGAAGGACGTCCCGGCGGACGTGCTGGCGCAGCTCGGCAACCGGGTGCAGCACGCGCTGCGGGCCTTCACCCCGGACGACGCCAAGGCGCTGAAGGCGACCGTCTCCACCTTCCCGAAGTCCACCTACGACCTGACCGAGGTGCTCACCCAGCTGGGGACGGGGGAGGCGGTGGTGACTGTGCTGTCGGAGAAGGGGGCGCCGACGCCGGTCGCCGCGACCCGGCTGCGGGCGCCGCAGTCGCTGATGGGGCCGGTGGGGGAGGCGGCGCTGCGGGCGGCGGTGGACGGATCGGCGCTGACGGCGCGTTACCGGGACGCGGTCGACCGGGAGTCGGCGTACGAGAAGCTTGCGGCGCGGCCTGAGCCTGCGGTCGCAGAGCCGGAGCCTGTCCCCGCGCCGAAGCCCGCCGAGGAGGGTGGTGGGCTGCTCGGGTCGTTGCTGAGCAACCCGATGCTCAAGTCGTTTGCGCGCTCGGCCGGGACCCAGCTGGGCCGGGAGATCTCGCGGAACCTGTTCGGGACGTCTCGGCGGCGACGGTAGGCGTCAGGCCAGGGCCCGGCCGATCCGGTCCATGGAGGAGAGGCGCATCAGGCCGTAGTTGTAGAACTCGACCTCGGGGACGCCCAGGTCGCGCAGGACGGCGATCTTGGCGGCGAGGTTCTCCGGGCTGTCGCAGTCGGAGGCCATCGGGCGCAGGATGACCGCCATCTCCTCGGGGCGTACGCCGTGCAGAGCAAACGCGGCGAGCTTCTCCCGGACGGCCTCGGGAGTGGTGGCGTAGCCGAGGGTCTCGATCTGGTGGGCGGCCTTGGTGAGGGCGGGCAGGTCGATGCCGGAGAGCCAGCCGGTGCCGGGGCCGCCGCCGTCCATGAAGGTGAGCCGCATGCCGCCGGCGCTCGCGGCCTCGGCGACCTCCGCCGCCAGTGAGGTGACGGTGCGGGCGGAGGCGTCGATGTAGGCGGCCACCGCGCCGTCGGCGAGTTCGTCCAGGGCGACGGGCTCGGCGGCCCGGCGTTCGTCGGCCAGCCGGGCGCGCAGCTCGTCCCGGACCACGGTGCGCACCCGCTCGGCGTCGGGGCCCGCGTTGGCCCGGCAGTGGGGGCAGAAGCAGACCCCGAGCAGGGCCTCGGCGACCGGCCCGAGCTCCTCGAAGTAGCGCTCGTGGTGGTAGCCGTGCCGGAGGCCGTGGAAGTGCAGCGACTCGGCCCGGATCGCGTCCACCCCGTACCGGGCGAACTCGCCGACCAGGGTGGTGGCGTACTCGCGGACCTCCGGGTTGGCCGGGCAGAGCTCGGTCAGGTGGCGGTCGCCGAAGGCGTTCTCGGGGGAGACGTCGGGGTGCCGGAAGCCGAGCCGGTCGTTGTGGCAGAAGACCGTCCAGGCGTGCAGCTTGAGCCCGCGCCGCTGTGCCTCCTCGGCCGCCTCGGCGAACGGGTCGCGGTCGCCGATCGCGGTGGACGGCAGCGGGGTCAACCGCCGGCCGGCCCAGCGGGCCGGGTCGGGGCGGAAGTAGGCGGCCCCGGGCTCCAGGTAGCGGATCACCCGGCGGGGGTTGTGCGGGAAGACGTCACGCGCCTCGTGGTAGACGGACGCGAGGGTGACGCCGCCGACGCCGGCCCGGTCGGTCAGGTTGCCGAAGAAGGTGTCGGCGCCCTCGTCGATCAGGTCGGTGGCGAAGGCGAGGACGGACGACTCCACGGGGCGGCTCCGGGGCAGGTGGTGCGGGGGAGCCCACGCTAACCGGGGATGCCCGTATTGGTCTATACCTGATTGGGTGGACTGCTCGGACTGCTCGGACGGCTCACAGGCCGAGGTCGTCCAGCTCCTTGAGCAGCTGCGCCCGCTCGCTCGGCGGGGCCTCGGCCTGACCGGGCACGGGGGCGGGGGCGGTGGCCGGGCCGGAGCCCTGCCGGGTGCGGAAGATCCAGGCGCCCGCCAGCCCGCCGACCAGCCCGCCGAGGTGGCCCTGCCAGCTCACACCGGGTGTGCCGGGCACCGCCGTGGTGAGGATGTAGGCGAAGGACGCGCCCATCACCACGCCGATCAGACTGTCGATCAGATTCCGGTCGATCAGGCCGCGCAGCACCACGTAGCCGAAGTACCCGTAGATCACGCCGCTGGCCCCGACCGTCACCGACCGGTCGTCCGAGAACAGCCAGACCGCCGCCCCGCTGGTCAGCACCAGCAGTGCGGTCAGACCGAGGAAGCGCTTGATGCCCCGGTACGCCGCCAGGAAGCCGAACACGAAGAGCGGCCCCGAATTGCCTTCCAGGTGCTGCCAGTTGACATGAAGGAACGGCGCGGTCACCAGGTCGGCGAGCTGGTCGGGGCGGCGGGCCAGGATGCCGCCCTCGACGGTGAGCCGGTAGTCGGTCAGCCAGTTGGCCAGCTGCACCGCCCAGACCAGACAGAGCACGCCGAACATCACGAAGAAGGCGCGCCGGGCGTCGGCCACCATCCGGGCGGGGTCGGGAATGCTGCTGGGCGTGTTGTCGGCTGCCATGACCGCGACTCTACGGGGCGCTCCTAGACTGCGGGAGACTCCTGCCAACCACGAGTGAGGATGCCTCCGCGATGAGCCAGCGCGCGCCGCTCCCGTACGAATTCCTGCCGCCCGTACCGTCGTTCGAGCTCACCAGTGCCGACCTGACCGAAGGCGGGCGGACACCGGACGCCCACGTGCACAGCGGCGGCAACGAGTCCCCGCAGCTGTCCTGGTCCGGATTCCCGGCCGGGACCAGGGGCTTCGCGGTCACCTGCTTCGACCCCGACGCGCCCACCGCCAGCGGCTGGTGGCACTGGCTCGCGGTCAACCTCCCCGCCGACACCACCGAACTGCCGCGCGGCGCGGGCGCGTCCGACGCGAGTCTGCCGGGCGCGGCCTTCCACGTCCGCAACGACACCTCCGGCCACCGCTACGACGGCGCCGCCCCGCCGCCGGGGCCGGCCCACCGGTACGTCTTCGCGGTGCACGCCCTCGACGTCCCGGCGCTGGACCTCGGCCCGGACACCCCGGCCGCCGTGGTCGGGTTCAACCTGACCTTCCACACGCTCGGCCGGGCGCTGCTCACGGTGGAGCACGCCAGGCCCTGACCCGCGTTCTGCGGCGGACCTGATGGATCCGGGGCGATCCTCGGCGCCCCTCCCCGGCCGTCCGTACGGGGACGAAAGTCCTGGTGACGGCCGGTCCGCAGGTGCCACGGGGGCGGGTGGGGGAGGCCGGACGGGTGCCGCCGGGCCAGTAAACTGGCGGCATCCACCGCGCAGCCACAGGGAGAACCGAGCCGCCATGTCACTGACCGGGAAGCACATTCTCTCCAGCGATCTCTTCGACCGTGACGAGTTGGAACGGCTCTTCGAGCTGGCCGACCTGCTGGTGCCGGTGGCCCGGGGGCAGCAGGTCACCCGGGTGCTCGAAGGCGCCGTGATGGCCAGCCTGTTCTTCGAGGCCAGCACCCGGACCAGGCTCAGCTGCGAGACCGCCTTCCTCCGCCTCGGCGGCGGCGTCACCTCCACCACCGGCACGGAGGTCACCTCGATCGCCAAGGGCGAGTCGCTGGCCGACACCAGCCGGGTGGTCAGCGGCTACTGCGACCTGGTGGTGATGCGGCACCCCGAGGTCAGCTCGATCCACGAGTTCGCCGCCGCCACCAACGTGCCGGTGATCAACGCGGGCAACGGCGCGGGTGAGCACCCCACCCAGGCGCTGCTCGACATGTTCGCCATCCACCGCGAGTTCGGCCGCCTCGGCAAGACCGTGGACGGCAGCCGGATCGCCCTGGTCGGCGACCTGCGGCACGGCCGTACCGTGCACTCGCTGGTCAAGCTGCTCTCTCGGTACGACAACCTGACCATCGTCTGCGTCGCTCCGGACGAGCTGAACATGCCCGCCCACCTGCTGGAGCTGGCCGCCGAGCGGGGCCACACGGTGGAGGAGAGCGACCAGCCGAGCCTGGGGCTCAAGGACGCGGACGTCGTCTACACCACCCGCCTGCAGACCGAGCGCTTCAAGGACCGGCCGCTGCCCTACAGCGACGACTTCCGGGTGGACGCCGCGCTGGCCGACCGGGTGTTCCGGGCGGACGCGGTGATCATGCACCCGCTGCCCCGCGACGGCCGCCCCGGCTCCAACGACCTCAGCCCCGACCTCAACCGCGACCCCCGGCTGGCCATCTTCCGGCAGACCGACGCGGGCATCCCGACCCGGATGGCGCTGTTCGCCTCGGTGCTCGGGGTGGCCGACGAGATCCGCGACTCGCTCCGCCCGGCCCGCTGGTACCGGCCCGAGTACGTCGGGCCGGACGACGCGCCGTTCTACAAGTAGTCGTCAGCCGGCCAGCCGTCAGCCGCCGTCGAGCGCCGGCCGGTCCTCGGGATCGGTCGGCTCCGTCGCCTCCATCAGCCGCTCGGCGAGGTCGTCGACCCAGCCCTGCGCCCAGCCGCGCAGGGCTGACACCTGCTCAGGGGCCAGGCCCAGCGCGGTGAAACTCGCGTCGTCGATCCAGTCCGCGCCGCTCAGCCGGGACTGCAGCTCCGTCAGGTCCAGCCCGTCCGGGCCGGTGTGGTGCCGGCCGAGAGTCTCCAGCTCCGGGTAGGACCAGCGGTCCGAGAGGGCGTGCAGATCCACCAGGTCCCGGGGCAGCCCCCGGTCCGCCAGCGCCCGGACCTCCGTCCCGGCCAGGTCCTCCAGCGCCAGCACCGGACCGTCCGGCCCCTGCACCGGCCGCTGCCAGAAGGTCTCCTTCCGGAGCTCCACCCCGTACACCTCGGCCGTCCCCGGATCGGTCGCCGCCAGCGCCGACACCAGCGGGTCACCCACCAGCACCTGGACCGACCAGCCGCGCCGCGCCAGCCCGTCGGCCACCGTCCGGGTCAGCTCCGCCAACGGCACCGGGCTCTCGGTGGCCAGCTCCACCGTGCGCACCGGCCGCTCCACCAGGCCGTGCGCCCGAGCGGCACAGTCCCCGCCGAGCACCAGCGGGTACGGCCGGCCCACCACGAGCAGATCGGCGAGCAGACGGTGGCCGGTGTCGGTCAGAGGTGACATATCGTCAGTATTACGTACGTACCATGAAGGTACGGAGTCGCCATGAACCGTCAACAGGTGGAATCCAGCTGCCTACGCTCCGTCGGCCATCAGGGCACGACGCTCGAGCTCGAGTTCCACAGCGGCTCGGTCTACCGCTATCCGGGCGTGCCGCCGGAGGTCCACCGCTCCTTGCTGACCGCCCCGAGTCTCGGCCGCTACTTCCACCAGCACATCCGCGACCACTACCCGTACGAGCGGCTCACTTGAGCTTCGCGGCCTTTTCGGCCTTCTCCACCTTGGCCGCCTGCTTCATCTCCTGCTTGTGCGCCCGCACCTTCACCAGTGACTCGGGCCCGGTGATGTCCGCCACCGACCGGAAGCCGCCCTGCTCCCCGTACGCCCCGGCGGCCTCCCGCCAGCCCTTCGGCTGCACCCCGTACTGCTTGCCCAGCAGCGCCAGGAAGATCTGCGACTTCTGCTTCCCGAACCCCGGCAGTGCCTCCAGCCGCTTCAACAGCTCCGCCCCGGTCGCCGCACCCTCCCAGACCTTCGCCGCGTCCCCGTCGTACCCCGCCACCAGGAACTGGCACAGCTGCTGCACCCGCTTCGCCATCGAACCGGGGTAGCGGTGCACGGCCGGCTTCTCGGACACCAGCGCGGCGAACTCCTCGGGGTCGTACGCGGCGATCCGGTGGGCGTCGAGGTCGTCGCCGCCGATCCGGTCCAGGATCGTCCTCGGCCCGGTGAACGCCCACTCCATCGGGATCTGCTGGTCGAGCAGCATCCCGACCAGCGCCGCCAACGGGCTGCGCCCGAGCAGCTCGTCGGCCTCGTCCTGCTGTGCCAGGTGGATTTCGGTAGCCATGCGATGCAGCCTAGGGGCGCTGCCGGGCCGGGGGCCGGACGGCACGCGGTCGGTGTTACTCGGCGGTGGCCCACTCGACGAGCTGGACGATCACGCCGTTCGGGTCGGTGACCTGGAACAGGCGCTCGCCCCACGGCTCCTCGCGCAGCTCCATGGTGATCGGCACCCCCGCGGCCCGGAGGCGGGCGTACTCGGCGGCGAGGTCGGTCACCACGAAGGCCAGGATCACCCCGGCGGCGTGCTGGTCCCGGAAGCCCTCCGGCAGCACCTCGAGGCCGCGCCGCAGGAAGATCACATTGGGTGCGCCCTCCCGGGCGAGCGAGGCGAAGCCGTCGGCGGCCATCGCCTCCTGGAAGCCGAAATGGCTGGTCAGGAAGGTGGCGGAGGGCTCGACCCGGTCGACGGTGAGCGAGATGGCGGTAGCGGTGATCTGCACGGTACTCCTCGGTCGGTTAACTCTGTACGGCGTACGTTATACGGCGTACAACGATAGCGCCCGCGGTTTATTCCCGGCTGCCCGAGCAGGAGAGGATGGACTCATGGCCAAGGACCGAAGCAGCGCAGGCGACCCCTCCCGCACCCTCGCGCTGCTCTGGCGCGAGCCGGGCCGGGCGCCGGCCGGCGGGCGCGGTCCCCGCCAGGGGCTCAGCGTGGACGCGGTGGTGCAGGCCGCCCTCGAACTCGCCGACACCGACGGCCTGGAGGCGGTCTCGATGCGGCGGGTCGCGCAGCAGCTCGGCGTGACCCCGATGACGCTCTACACGTACGTGCCCGGCAAGGCCGAGCTGCTCGACCTGATGCTGGACGCGTTGTTCCAGCGGATGCCCCGGCCGGTGCACACCGACGCGCCCTGGCGCGAGCGGGTGACCGCCGTCGCCGAGGCCAATCGGGCGCTCTACCTCGCCCACCCCTGGGTGGCCGCCCTGCCCGCGACCCGGCCGCCACTCGGCCCCGGCCTGATCGCCAAGTACGAACACGAGCTGAGCGCCTTCGACGGCCTCGGCCTCCCCGACCTGGACATCGACGCCGCGCTCACCCACCTGCTCGGCTTCGTCCGCTCCACCGCCCGCACCGCCCTGGAGACGCAGGCCGCCGCCGCCGACAGTGCGATGTCCGACGCCGACTGGTGGGAGGCGAATGCCCCGCTCCTGGTCAAGGTCTTCGACCCCGAGCGCTTCCCGCTGGCCACCCGGATCGGCTCCGCCGCGGGCGAGGCCCACCAGGGTGCCTACAGCGCCGACCACGCCTACGAGTTCGGCCTCCGCCGCGTCCTCGACGGCTTCGCCGCCCTGATCGCGGAGCGGGCCGCCGGGAAGTGACCCCGGGTCAGTCCTGGCCGTCGCAGGGGGTGGTGGCGTCGTCCGGGGCGGTGTGGAGGCGGGCGAGGACGGACTTGAGGGTGGCGATCTCGGTGGGGGTGAGGTCGCGGAAGAGGTCGGCCTGGACGGCGGCGAGGGTGGTGTGGACCTCGGCGACCAGGGCGGTGCCGCGGGGGGAGATCTCCACGATGTGGCGGCGGCGGTCGGCCGGGTCGCGGCGGCGTCCGGCGAGGCCGTCGCGTTCGAGGTCGTTGAGCAGGGCGACGGTCACGCTCTTGTCGACGCCGAGGGTCTCGGTCAGGCAGTGCTGGCCGACCGAGCCCTGGTCCTGCAGCACCATCAGGACGTGCCCGTGCCCGGGCTTCAGCCCGTGCTCCGCCATCGCCTTCCTGACCCGGGCGCCGGCGAAGTGGCCCTGGAAGGCCAGGCTCAGTACGGGAAGCTCGTCCATCACGCCGACAACCCTACCTGGGGGTAGATTGTCGGCGTCTGCAGATAGTTGATAGTCATCAACTATCTGCTAGCCTCCACGGTATTCGCCCGCGATCCGCCCGGAGGTCCGTCGTGTTCGTCGCCTATGCAGTCACCGCAGCCCTGTTCGCCCTGGTCCTTCTGGCCTCCGCCTCGGCCAAGCTGAAGCGTGACGAGAGGGTGGTGGCGAGCTTCACCGGGATCGGAGTGCCGCTCGGCTGGCTGCAGCCGCTGGCCGCCTGCGAGGCGGCGGGTGCGCTCGGCCTGCTGGCCGGGATATGGATCGGGCCGCTCGGAGTGGCGGCCGCCATCGGTCTCGTCCTCTACTTCGCCGGGGCGGCCAGCGCGCACCTGCGCACCGCGGACTACAAGGGCACGCCCCCGGCCGCGGTGCTGCTGGTGGTCTCGGCGGCCGTGCTGACGCTGGCGGTCGCGGCGTCCTGAGGACGTCCGGCGGGCCCTTCGCGGTCAGCCGGCCGAGCCGGTCCAGGTGACGGTCTTGCTGCCGTAGTGGAACTCGACGTAGAACGGGTCGGCCCCGCCGTTCGGAAGGGCGTACGCGGACAGGGCGGTGGAATCCTGGCCGGGAGCGACGGCGTTGGCGAGGAACTGCATCCGTCCGCTTCCGTCGATCACGTGGTACATCAGGTTGCCCTTGGTGTTCTTGACGAACGGTGACCCCGACCCGTAGAGCGAGAGCTCCTCGGACCCGGTGTTGACGACGGTGATCCGGACCTCGATGATCTTGGAGTTCTTGGGGATGTCGCCAAAGAAGCCGTCCGGGACGTACGGCTCCGGCTTGGCCATCGTGACCTTCAGCCCGTCCGCGTACGTGTAGGACTCACCGAACGAAAGGTGCCGGGCCTTCTCGTCCGCCGCCTTCTTCGCCTTCTCGGCCTCGATCCGCGCGAGCTCCGCCTCGACCCGCTCCCGCTCCTTCGCCGCCCGCTCCTCGGCGGCTTTGGCGGCGACCTCGGCGCGAGCACGCGCCTCGTTCTCGTACGTCCGCCGGTCCTCGTTGACCTGGTGCACCCGGACCGCGAAGAACGCCCCGGTGCCGGCCGATATCAGCAGACCGGTGACGCCCAGGATCACGCCCGCGAGTGCCATCGCCCGGTTGGTCGCCAGGCCCTTGCGCGCGAGGCTCAGCCCGATGCCACCGAAGATCACGGCGAGCAGGGACGGCAGCCAGGACAGCCAGAACAGGATGAGGGCCAGACCGAAGAGCGCGCCGACGATCCCGAGCACCATCGCGGCGATCCCCAGACCGTTGCGGGGCTGCTGCACCGGTGCCGGGTACGGCTGCCAGTACGGCACGCCCGGGCCCTCAGGCGGAGCAGGGGGGAAGGCGGGTGCGGCAGCGTCCGGAGCCGGACCCGGAACCTGGCCCGGGTTCGGTGAGGCCCAGGGGTTGCCGTCGCCCGGTTCGTCGGCGGACTGCGGGCTCTCGGGCGGGGCGGGAGTGGTCATCCGAAATCCTTCGAACACGTTGAGACGATGAGCGGCTGTTCGACCTCGACGCCGAACATACAGGGGCCCGGATGGGCGCCCTGACGGTGCGTCCGCTCAGCGCCGGGGCTTGAGCCGCCGCAGGGTGAGGCCGTCGCTGGCCTGCTTGAAGAGGTACTCGGCGCGCTCGTACGAGAGCCTGGCCCGGCCGGTCTCCGGGCAGAGGTCGGCGGCCGGGGCGCGGGCCGGTCCCGGGCGGCGGTCGGTGAGGAAGAGCGGGCCCCGGGTGCGGCCGTCCAGCAGCCGGGGGAGCAGCCGGGCGGTACCGGACCGCCAGCCGATGCCGGGCCCGGCGGTGCGGTCGTCCAGGTCGAGATCCTCGACGTTCAGGGCCAGCACGGCCTTCACCCCGGCGCCCGACTCGTGCAGCAGGCGCCACAGGGTCTGCTCGCGCAGCGCCAGGCCGGGTCGGTCGCAGAGCGCGTCCAGCCCGCCCGGGGAGAGCGGCGGAACGGAGCTGCGGGGTTCGGCCCGGCGCTCCAGCAGGTCGGCGGGACCGGCCAGTTCGGCCCAGGCCGCGAACGAGCGGACGGCCGCCCGGTGCCGGTTCCAGGTCCGGGCCGCCGCCCCGCCCCAGGCCGTCGCGAACACCTCGGCCACCTGACCGGCCGTCAGCTCCGGCAGTGGCAGTCCTTCCCCGAGCGCCAGGCCGAGCCGCCGCAGGGTCTGCCCGTACGAACGGACCGTCGCGGTGTCCAGCCCGGCGTCGGCCAGGAACGAGCGGGTGGCCGAACCGAGGGTGGGCCCGGCCGGGACGTCCGCGGCGAGGGCCTCGGCGCGGCCGAGCAGGAAGGTGCGTTCGGCGGCGTTCCTGGTGAGCGCGGCGGCCCGCTGGAACTCCAGCCGGGCCTCGGCGGGCCGGCCCAGCCGGGCCAGCAGGTCGCCCCGGACGCTCGGCAGCAGGTGGTAGTCCCGCAGTGCGGGGTCGCCGGTCAGCGGGCCGGTCAGGTCGAGCCCGGCCTGCGGACCGCTGGCCATGCCGACCGCCACGGCGCGGTTCAGTTGCACCACCGGCGTCGGCAGCAGCCGGGCCAGCGCCCCGTACAGGGCGGCGATCTGCGCCCAGTCGGTGTCCTCGGCGGTGCGGGCCTGGGCGTGACAGACCGCGATCGCGGCCTGCAGCACGTACGGGCCCGGCGGCCCGCCGAGCTCGCGGGCCCGGAGCATCGCGGTGAAGCCGCGCCGGATCAGCAACTGGTCCCAGCGGCCCCGGTTCTGTTCGTGCAGCAGGACCGGTTCGCCGGACGGGCCGGTGCGGGCGGCGGAGCGGGAGGCCTGGACCTCCATCAGCGCGACCAGGCCGTGCACCTCGGGCTCGCGCGGGGCGAGCACGGCCAGCAGGCGGCCGAGCCGGAGTGCCTCCTGGCACAGGCCGGGCCGCATCAGGTCGTCGCCCGAGGTCGCCGAGTAGCCCTCGTTGAAGATCAGGTAGATGACTTCGAGGACGGAGGCGAGGCGTTCGCCGAGCTCCTCCTCGCCCGGCAGCTCGAACGGGACCTGTTGCTCGGCCAGCGTCCGCTTGGCGGCGGCGATCCGCTGGGTGACGGTCGGTCCGGTGACCAGGAAGGCGCGGGCGATCTCCTCCGCCGTCAGGCCGCCGAGCAGTCGGAGCGTCAGGGCGGCCCTGGCCTCGGTCGGCAGCACGGGGTGACAGGAGATCAGCATCAGCCGCAGCATGTCGTCGGGCTCGGGGTCCGACTGTCGGTCCAGCTCGTGGGCGAGCTGCTCCTGCTTGCGCGTCAGCAGCTGGGAGCGCCGGATGTGGTCGACGGCACGGCGTCTGGCGATCGCGGTCAGCCAGGCGCCCGGGTTGTCCGGGACGCCCGTACGGGGCCACTGTTCGAGCGCCGCGACCAGGGCGTCCTGGGCCAGCTCCTCGGCCAGGCCGACGTCGCGGACCATCCGGGCGAGGCCGGCGACGATCTTCGCCGACTCCAGTTTCCAGACCGCATCGACGGTGCGGCGGGTATCCAGCACGGGCACCATGACAACACACCCGCCCCGGCTCGGTCTCCGAGCCGGGGCAGCTGTGCTGACGGAGGATCAGGGGGCGAAGACCTCCTGGATCCGGCTCTCGCCGTCGCCGACGATCCGGCGGAACCGGCGGGCCAGCTCGACCGCCTCCTCCTGCGAGCGGACCTCGACCAGCGCGAAGCCGGCCACCGCCTCCTTGGCCTCGGCGAACGGCCCGTCGGTCACCGTGATCTCGTCGCCCGCGGAGCTCACCCGGATGGTGTCCGGGCCGAGACCGCCGGTGGCCAGCAGGACACCGGAGGCGGTCAGCTCCTCGATGAACCGGCCCATCTCGGCGAACAGCTTCTCGTCGGGGGTGGAACTGCCGGCGTTGCTGGTCATCAGGTAGCGCATGGGGTGCCTCCGGTGGGGTGTCGTATCGGTGCTTCTGCCGGTACGTCGAACGGGGCGATGTGACAGGGAACAGCAAGCGTTCCCTGTCACATCGCCCGGACGACGTGACAGCGAGAGACCGAACCCCGGAAGGACCACCTGATGACCACCGTCCAGCTCCCCGCCGCCCGCAGCACCGCCGTCGGCACCCGCTCGCTGCTCACCTGCGCCGTCCTGACCACCCCCGTCTGGGCGGTCGTCGCCCTGACCCAGGCGGCCACCCGGGAGGGCTTCGACATCACCAGGCACCCGCTGAGCGTGCTGAGCACCGGCTCGCTCGGGTGGGTGCAGATCACCAACTTCCTGCTGGTCGGAGCACTCCTCGTGGCCGGCGCGGCCGGTCTGCGCCGGGTCGTCGACAGCAGGTGGGTGGCCCGGCTGGTCCGGGTGGCCGGTTTCGGCATGATCGCCGCCGGAGTGTTCGTGATGGACCCGGCCGACGGCTTCCCGGTGGGGACACCGGCCGGAGTTCCGGCCACCATGAGCTGGCACAGCTATGCCCACATGGCGGTCGGTTCGATCACCTTCATCGCCATGATCGCGGCCTGCTACCTGCTCGGTGGGCACTTCCGTCGGGCCGGCAACCGGGGCCTGGCGGTCGGCTCCCGGATCGCCGGGACGGCGCTGCTGCTGGGCAACGGCTGGGCGATGGGCGGCGGCCCGGCCGGCTCGCTGACCCTGGCGGTCGGCGTGATGGCCGCAATGCTGTGGATCTCGGTGATCGCCGCCCGGTACCGTCAGGCCCGCTGAAGCACCGACAGCGGGACTCGGGGAGCGGACATGTTCGAAGGCAAGCTGGTCAGGCTGCGGGCGCTGCGCGCCGAGGACGCGGAGCACCACCTCCGCTGGCGCAACGACCCCGAGGTACTACGGCTGGCCGCCGCCGGGGACCCGTGCTTCGGGCCGGTCACGGCGGAGGCGATCGGGCTCGGCTTCGAGACCATGCTGCGGCTGACGCCGCGTGAGTCGGCGGTGTTCACCGTCGAGGACCTGACGAACGGTCGGGTGATCGGCATGGCCGACTACCGCGACCTGGACCCGTACGGCGGGGTCGCCACCCTGGGCGTGACCATCGGCGAGCGGGAGTACTGGGGCCGAGGCCACGGGTCCGAGGCGCTCGGCCTGGTGGTCGACCACCTGTTCGGCGCGTACGGGCTGCACCGCCTGGAGCTGGACACCTGGAGCGGCAACGAGCGCGCCGTCCGTGCCTTCACCCGGCTCGGCTTCCAGAAGGAGGGGCGCCGCAGGTCCGCCGTGCTGGTGGCGGGGGAGCGGTACGACCGGGTGCTGTTCGGACTGCTCCGCGAGGAGTGGGCGGGGCGCGCCTGAGCTGTTCCGAGCCGGGGTCGGGGGCCCCGACGGTGCCCGCGTCCAGCCAGGCCCGGTCGGTCAGCCCCGGTACGGCGGCGTGATGCCCCAGTCCCAGCGCGGCATCGGGGTCTCGGGGAGCGGCGGCGGGTTGGGGCCCGAGTAGATCAGCGCCATTCGGGTGCCCCATTCCAGGTAGTACGCGAGGACGCCCCGGAACTCCGGGTCGGCGGGCAGGCCGACCTGGTCGGCGGTGTCCAGCAGCAGGGCGACCCAGCGGCTGCGCTGCTGCTCGGTGACGCCCCGGCCGAGGTGCCGGGAGGCCATGTGCCGGTGGCCGCCGAGCTCGGTGCTGTAGCGAGCCGGGCCGCCGAAGACCTCGCCGAGCCAGGCCGCCACGTGCTGGGCGTGCTGCGGGTCCATCCCGGCGAACACCGGGGCGAGGATCTCGTCCTCGGGGACACGCTCGTAGAAGCGGGTGAACAGCCGGTCGAAGGCGTCGGCGCCACCGGCCCACTCGTACAGGGTCGGAGTCGATCCGCCCTTGCCCTCGACGGCGGTCACCTCGTAGTGGCGCATCTCCTCGATCGACTCGACGTACGGCTTGATCTCGGCGAAGAAGGCGGCGAAGTGCTCGCCCTTGCGGAAGCCGCCGAGGTGGTCCTCGGCCGAGGTCCAGCGGATCCGCAGGACGTAGGCGGCCGGCTCCTCCGTACAGCGGGCCAGCTCGTAGTCGACACACTGCTCGGCCGCGGCGAGCGGGCCGGCGGCTCGGAGGTACGCGGCCTCGAAGGCGGCGCGCTGCGGTTCGGCGATCCGGTACCGGATGTACTCGACAATCATGTTCTGACTCAACATCACTTTCCTTGCGCGGACAAGGATTTGATGCGGAGAGCCGGTGGGCCGAGGCCCGCGGTCAGTGCCGCGGGGTGAAGGCGTGGGCGTTCTCGGCGGCCCACTGGCGGAAGGTGCGGGCGGGGCGGCCGAGCAGGGTCTCGGTGGTGTCGGCGACGACTGCGGGGTGCTGTTCGGCGGCCTGCCAGAGGTCGAGCAGCGCGCCGGCCATCACCGCGGGCATGAAGCCGCCGAGCTGCTGCTCGGCCTCGGCGCGGGTGATCCGCTCGACCGGGATCTCCCGGCCGACGGCGTCCGCCAGGACGGCGAGCTGCGCGCGGAAGGTGAGGGTCTCGGCGCCGGTCAGCGTGACCTGGCGGCCGGTGAGCGCAGTGCCGGTGAGCGCGGCGACCGCCACGTCGGCGATGTCCTCGGGGTGGATCGGCGCGATGTCGGCGTCCGGGTAGGCGAGTTGGACCGGCATCGCCCGGCCGACGAAGTAGGCCCAGCCCAGCGCGTTGCTGGCGAAGGCGTCCGGGCGCAGGAAGGTGCTGGTGAGCGTCGAGGCGGTCAGGGCGCGCTCGACCTGGAGGCTCTGGCTCGCGAGGGCGTCCTGCTCCGCGTCGGGGCCGAGCACCGAGGAGGAGGAGAGCAGCACGACGTGCTCGACACCGGCGGCCTCGGCGGTGGCGATCAGCTCGTGGATGCCGGCGGGCTCGGGGTAGAGGAAGACCTGGCGGACGCCACGGAGCGCGGCGGCGAAGGTCTCGGGCCGGCCGAGGTCCAGCTCGGCGACCTCGACACCCGCCGGGACGGCCAGTTCGGCGGGCTTGGCGCTGGCGGCCCGGACGGAGTGACCGGCGGCGTGCAGGGTGCCGAGGACGGACTGGCCGACCTTGCCGCGGGCACCGGTGATGAGGATGGTCATGGAGTGTCCCCGTTCGCTGGTTCGTTGGTGAAGACATATGCATGCTTGCATGCACACGTTTTCATGTCAACACATGTATTCATGGGGTCATCCAGATACGATGGGGCCATGACGAAGCGCGAGCCGAGCACCTCCGAGCGGCTGCTGGACACCGTGGGCCCGGCCTTCGGGAAGCTCCGGCGGTCCGCCCTGCTGGAGGTCGAGAACCCGGTCTCCCAGAAGGACCTGAGCCGGACCTTGGTCCTCAACATCGTTCTGGAGGCCGAGCAGGCCGCGGAGCAGGGCGGCGAGGCCCGCGAGGTCACCGTCGGGGCCGTCGGTGCCTACCTGGGGGTGGATCCGTCGGTGGCCAGCCGGATGGTGTCCGACAGCATCGCCGCCGGGTACCTGATCCGCGCCGCCTCCCAGCAGGACGGCCGCCGTACGGTCCTTCAGCTCAGCCCCGAGGGCCGGGAACTGATGGCCCGTTTCCGCCGCCACCAGCGCGCCGCCTTCGAGTCGATCACCGCCGACTGGCCGACGGAGGAGCGGTTGGAGTTCGCCCGCCTGATGCTGAAGTACGTCGCCAGCCAGGACGCCCTGCGGAACCGCTGAGGGCGGCTGATCCGCCGTCAGGTGTTGACGCAAGTGCATGTGAGTGGTTGAGTACTCACATGCCAACGCAACCACGCCAACTCTCCACCGCCGAGGAGCGCCGCGAGACGGTGCTGCGCACCGCGATCGGGGCCTTCGCCACGCGGGGGTACTTCGGTACCAGCACGATGGAGGTGGCCAAGGCGGCCGGGATCTCGCAGGCGTACGTCTACCGGCTCTTCCCCAGCAAGGAGGACCTGTTCGTCGCCGTCGTCGGGCACTGCTTCGTCCGGGTCCGGGGGAGTCTCGAGGTCGGTGCCGCCAATGCCACGAGTGCCTCACCCGAGGCGGTGCTCGACGCGATGGGGGAGGCGTACGCCCGTCTGATCAGCGACAACGACCTGATGCTGGTCCAGCTGCACGCCCAGGCGGCGGCGGTCTCCGAGCCGGCCATCCGCGATGCGGTCCGGGCCGGGTACGCCCGGATGGTGGAGTACGTCCGCGGGGCCTCGGGCGGCGACGACCGGCAGGTGCAGGAGTTCTTCGCGGTCGGTGCGCTGTGCCACCTGCTGGTGTCGATGGACGTCGAAACGGTGGACGCCCCGTGGGCGCGCACGCTCGGCGCGGGCATCCGGCACTTCTAGAGCGGTCGGGGTCTCGGCCCGGCTATTTCTTTTGATCGCCGAGTGAGTAATCAACCACACCTAGGAGAGTCGCCATGTACGCCGTCACCACCGCACCGGTCGGGATCGACCTGAACGCTCCGGTGATCACCCGCGACGACATCGTCATCCATGCGCCGCTGGACCGCGTCTGGCGCATCCAGACCGATGTGGAGAACTGGCCGTCCTGGCAGCCCGATGTCACCTCGGTGGCCAAGCAGACTCCGGGTCGGCTCCGCCCGGGCTCGTCGTGGGTGTGGTCCGTCGAGGGTCTGGAGGGGATCACTTCGACGGTCGAGCAGGTAGAGCCCAACCGGCGCATCGTCTGGGGCGGCCCGGCCCAGGGCATCACCGCCGTGCACGTGTGGACCTTCACGCCGACCCGGGACGGAGTCCGCGTGCACACCGAGGAGTCCTGGGCCGGTGAGCCGGTCAGCGCCAACGTCGAGATGCTCCAGCAGGCGCTGGACAGCTCGCTGGACCACTGGCTGCGCAACCTCAAGGAACGGGCCGAGCGGGGCGCGTGACCTGCGTCCTTCTTTTTGGCCAGTGAATGAGTGAGTGACCACACAAGGAGTGCTGTCGTGTCCGAGCCGCTGGGCGGAAGAACCGCCCGACCCGCCACCGTCCTCGCCGTCCTGGCCGCCGCGCAGTTCGTCGTGGTGCTCAGTACCTCCGTCGTCAACGTCGCCCTGCCGGCCATCCGCGACGGGGTCGGGCTCTCGTCCGGCGGGATGACCTGGGTGATCAACGCGTACGGCCTGGCCTTCGGCGCGCTGCTGCTGCTCGGCGGGCGGACCGCCGACCTGCTGGGACGGCGGCGCGTCCTGCTCGTCGGGCTGGCGGTCTTCGCCGCCGCCTCGCTGGCCGCCGCCTTGGCCGGCAGCTCGGGGCACCTGGTGGCGGCCCGTGCGGTCCAGGGCGTGGGCGCCGCGGCCATCGCTCCCGCTGCGCTGTCCCTGGTGATGCAGGTGTTCCCGCCGGGGCCGGGGCGTGGCAGGGCACTCGGTGTGTGGGGCGCGGTCTCCGGCGGCGGTGGCGCCGCCGGGGTGCTGCTGAGCGGGATCCTGACCGCGAGCCTGGGCTGGCAGTCGGTGTTCTACGCGAGTGCTCTGAGCGCTGCGCTGGTGCTGGTGGCAGGTGTGCGCCTGGTGCCCGCCCTGGCCCCGTCCGGGGACGGCCTGCGGAGGATCGACCTGGTCGGCGCGGTCACGATCACGGCGGCCCTGGTCGCGCTGGTCTACGGGCTGACCCGGGCCGGCCGCTCCGGCTGGACCGATCCGTGGGTGACGGCCAGCGGTGCGGTGGCGGCAGCCCTGCTGGTGGTCTTCGCCCGCACCGAGCGCCGGCACCCCGCGCCGCTGCTCCCGCCACGCCTGCTGCGCACCGGCTCGGTCGGGTCCGCCAACCTGCTGATGGCCATGCTGGGCGCGGTCTGGATCGGACTCTTCTTCTTCCTGCCGCTCTATCAGCAACAGGTTCTCGGCGACGGCCCGTTGCAGGCCGGACTGTCCCAACTCCCGCTCGCGGCAGCGAACATCATCGGATCCTCGCTGGCTCCGAGGATCGCTCGCCGGCTCGGTCCCACCCCGACGCTGGCCGGGGGTCTGGCGCTGCTGGCCGGCGGGTTCGCCTGGCTGTCCGGTATCTCCGCGCACGGCAGCTTCGCCGCCGACGTGCTCGGCCCCACCCTCGTGATCGGGCTGGGCCTCGGCATCGCCTTCGTGCAGCTCACCGCAGCCGCGGTGGCCGGCGTACCGGGAGCGGACGCCGGGCTCGCCGGCGGCCTGGTCAACACCACCCGGCAGATCGGCGGCGCGGTCGGACTGGCCGTGCTCGCCACCCTCGCCGCCTCCCGCACGGCCGGGTACGGCCTCGGCCACCCGTACACCGTGGCACTCACCGAGGGCTACCGGACCGTCTTCCTGCTCTCGGCCGGGGTGGCCGCCGTCGCCGCCGCGCTGAGTCCGCTGCTGGCCCGGGGTGCGCTCGACCACTCGCTGCTCCGCATCGAGGCCCGCGCCGAAGCAGGCCGATAGACCCCCGCTGCATCACCCAACTCCCTTCTCAGAGAACTGGATTCACCCATGAACAAGCCCTACCTGACCGGCCACTACACCCCCGTCACCGACGAGATCTCCGCCACCGGCCTCACCGTCGAGGGCAGCCTGCCGCCCGAGCTGACCGGCCGGCTGATCCGCAACAGCCACAACCCCAAGCCCGGCATCACCCCGACCCACTGGTTCAAGGGCAGCGGTATGGTGCACGGCATCCGGCTCCGCGACGGCCGCGCCGAGTGGTACCGCAACCGCTGGGTGCACACCCCCGCGCTGGACGGTGCGCCGTACCTGACCGAGCAGGGCCCGGACCTGACCGCCAGCACCGCCGGTACGCACGTCATCGAGCACGGCGGACGCCTGCTGGCGCTCTGCGAGGCGAACCTCCCGTTCGAGCTGACGGCCGATCTGGAGACGGTCGGTGCGTACGACTTCGGTGGGAAGCTCACCTCGGCGATGACCGCACACCCCAAGGAGGACCCGGTCACCGGCGAACTGCACTTCTTCGCCTCCTCGCCGTTCCCGCCCTACCTGATCCACCACGTGGCCGCACCGACCGGCGAACTGCTGCACAGCCAGGAAGTCCCGGGCGCCACCGCCGCGTTGAAGCACGACTTCGCCATCACCGAGCACCATGTGGTGTTCCTGGAGGGCTCGGTCACCTTCGACCACACCGAGCACTCGGGCATCCCGTACGGCTGGAGCGACACCCAGCCGTCCCGGATCGGCATCATGCCGCAGGGCAACGGCGGTGCGGGCAAGGTCCGTTGGTTCGATATCGGTCAGGGTTACGCGATGCACCTCGCCAACGCCTACGAGGACCGGCAGGGCCGGATCGTGGTCGAAGGCCCGTCCGTGGGGCGGACCGGCTGGCAGCGCTCCTGGAACTGGTGGGTGGGTGCGCCGGATCGCGGGGTCGAGCCCAACTCCGGTTCCCGCAGCGTGCGGTGGACCGTCGACCTGGTGGCCGGTACGGTCCGGGAGGAGTACACCGACGACCTGACGGTGGAGTTCCCGACCATCAACGAGGAGTACCTCGGCCGGGAGCACCGCTACCAGTACGCGCTCTCCTTCCCGGACGACCAGGGCATTGGCAACCACGCGCTGGTCAAGTACGACCGCTCGACCGGGGCCCGACAGCTGCGTCCGGTCGGAGTGGGCCAACTGCCCAGCGAGGCGCTGTTCGTCCCGGCCGCCGGAGCCACCGAGGAGGACGCCGGCTACCTGCTCACCGTGGTCAGTGACCTGAACGCCGACGCCTCCCGGCTGCTGGTCCTGGACGCCTCCGACCTGTCCCTCCCGCCGGTCGCCACCGTCCACCTGCCGCGCCGGGTGCCCGCGATGATCCACGGCTCCTGGATCCCGGACTCCGCCCTGAACGGCTGAACCCGTCCGGCCCTGCCGGCCCCGCTCGGTCGGCCGCAGTATCCGGCGCAAGCGGGTGAACGGCTCGCCAGGACGTTCGGTCACCGGCCTCGCCACGGTATGCCTGCCAGGACTGAGTAACCGTCAGGGCCCGGGCGCGCGGCCCGGAACAGGTGGGTTCATGATCCCTCGAAGCTGGCGCACGATGGCCACCGCCCTCACCACGGCGGTGGCCACGGCCATGACCGTCGGTGCGGCGGGCCCGGCGCCCGACCAGTACGACGAATTCGGCCCGGAGATCGCGGCGATCATGAGCAAACCGGCCTACCAACACGCCCAGTGGGGCCTGTTGGAGATCGACGAGGCCACCGGGCGGGTGATCCACTCGCGGTACGCCGACCAGTTCTTCATCCCCGGCTCGACGACCAAGCTGGTCAGCGTCTCGGGGGCCTGGCACACCCTCGGCGGCGAGCACCGGTTCACCACGCCGGTGCAGGCCGTCGGCGACCGCGACGGTACGGCCCTGAACGGTTCGCTGGTCCTGGTCGCGCAGGGCGACCTCACGATGGGCGGCCGGACCGAGCCGGACGGCAGCGTCGACTTCACCACGATCGACCACACCTACGCGAACGACGTCCCGGGCGCCACCCTCACCCCCGAGAACCCGCTCGCCGGACTGGACGAGATCGCCGGTCAGGTACGCGCCTCCGGCCTCACCGAGATCCGCGGCGACGTCGCCGTCGACCCGCGGCTCTTCACCACCTCCGAGGGGCTCGACCCGGGCCCGGACCCGCTCATCGTCAACGACAACGTCATCGACCTGCTGACCACCCCGGCCGCCCCCGGCGCGCCCGCGCAGCTCAGCTGGCGGCCCCAGGTCGCGCCGTACCAGGTGGAGTCGGCCGTCCGGACGGTCGCCGCAGGGGGAGCCACCGACATCCAGGTCGCGGCCTCGCCGGACGGCACCCACATCACCCTGTCGGGCACGATCGCCGCCGACGCCCCGCCGACCCTGCGGATCTCCCACGTCAAGGACCCGAACGCGTTCGGGCGGACGGCCCTGATCGAGGCCCTGGCCAGGGCGGGCGTCACCGTCACCGCACCGCCGACCGGACCGAACCCGGTCGGTGTGCTGCCCGCCACGTACGACGGCACGCAGCGCGTCGCCGCGTACGTCTCCCCGGTCTTCGCCGAGTACGGCAAGCTGATTCTGAAGGTCAGTCACAACCTCGGGGCGAACCTCACGATCTGCCTGATGGCCGTCACGGCGGGCAGCCACGAGTGCGCCGGCGGCTTCCCGGTGCTGAACGGCTTCCTGCGCCAGGCGGGCATCGACCCGACCCAGGTGCAGCTGCTCGACGGCCGCGGCGGCAACCCCGTCGACCGGGTCACCCCGCGGGTGGAGAACGAGATCCTGCACTACTGGCAGGGCACCCCGGAGGCGGACCGCTTCCGCGAGGCGCTGCCGATCCTCGGCGTGGACGGCTCGTTGGCCACCGCGTGCGAGGGCTGCCCGACCTGCCCCGGCAAGGGCAAGGTGTGGGCCAAGCCCGGCTCCGTCATCGGGTACGACGCGGTCAACGAGCGGCTCGCCGTCGGCGGCGAGACCCTCGGGGGCTACCTCGACGCGGGGCACGGGCGGCTGCACACCTTCTACCTGGCCGTGAACGGTGCCTCCACGCCGGACATCAACAGCTTCTTCGACATCATCAACGACCAGTCCCGGATCGCCGGTCTGCTCCAGGAGCAGGCGGAGCGGGCTTCCTGACCGGTTGCACATGTCGAAGGCCCCGATCGCCGCGCGGTCGGGGCCTTCACGCTGTTCCCGTTCAGGCGGGGATGTCGTCCACGGTGGCGACGACGACCCCGAACAGGTCGGCGATGGTGGTCAGGGCAGCGGACTGGAGCGCAGCGGCCGGCAGGACGGTGCCGTCGGGGCCGGGGAGGGCCCGGGTGGCGGTGGTCTCGGCGACGACGGTCGACCGGTAGCCGAGGTTGAAGGCACCCTGGGCGGTGTAGCTGATGCACATGTGGGTCATGAACCCGGCCAGCACCAGATCCTTCCCGATGCCCGGGGCTGCACCCAGGTCGGTCAGGGTCTTCTCCAGCTCGGTGGCGTGGAAGGCGTTGGGGACCTGCTTGACCACGACCGCTTCACCCTCGACCGGGGCGACCTCGTCGCTGATCGCGCCGATGTGGGCGCGGATGTCGTACGGGGTGCCCGCGCCGCCGTCGTTCAGGACGTGGACGACCGGCGTACCGGCGGCCCGGGCGCGGGCCAGCAGGCGGGCCCCCGCCGCGAGGGCCTCCTCGGCGCCGTCGAGGGCCATGACGCCGGTGCGGTAGGTGTTCTGAAAGTCGATCATGATCAGGACGGAGTCGCTCAGGCGGGCCGGCCGGTTGTCCAGGCCGCTCAGGTCGCGCAGGGTGGTGGACGGGCTGACGGTGCTCATCTTCTGGGCCTCTCGGTAGTCGTTCGGGCATGGCGAAGCCGCACGGCTCGCGGGTGAGGGGGTTGGGGGTCTCGGGGAGGGGTCAGGCGGACTGGGTGCGGAAGCGGCGGCGGTAGGCGGCCGGAGTGGTGGCGAGCTGCCGCCGGAACGCGCGGTGCAGCGTCTCGGCCGAGCCGAAACCCGCGGCGGCGGCGACCTGCTCCAGCGGCGAGTCGGTGCTCTCCAGCAGCCGACGGGCCGCCTCCACCCGGGCGGCCTGGACGTAGTCGGCCGTACCGGTGCCGGTCTCCTGCTTGAACACCCGGGCGAAGTGACGCTCGCTCAGACACATCCGGGCTGCCAGGGCAGCGGCGGACAGGTCCTCGTCGAGGTGGTCGGCGATCCACAGGCGCAGCTCGTCGATGTCGCGGCGGGCGGAGGCCGGGCGGCTCAGCGGTACCGAGAACTGGCTCTGGCCACCCTGCCGCTTGAGGTACATCACCAACTGCCTGGCCACCGCCAGGGCGACCTCCTCGCCCTGGTCCTCCGCCACCAGAGCGAGCGCCAGGTCGAGGCAGGCGCTGATCCCCGCACCGGTCCAGAGCCGACCGCGGTCGGTCCGGACGAAGATCGGATCCGGGTCGACCGTGACAGCCGGATGATCGGCGGCCAACTGAGCCGCCGTCGACCAGTGCGTGGTCGCCGTCCGCCCGTCCAGCAACCCGGCCGCCGCCAGTACGTGCGCACCCACACAGACCGACGCCACCCGCCTCGCGTGCGGTGCGGTCTCCTGCACCCACGCCACGATGTCCGGGTCGACCTTCGCCACCGGCCCGTCGTCGGTCATCTCGACCGCCCCGGGCACCAGCAGCGTGTCCAGCTGCCCCCCGACCTGACCAAAGGTCAGATCGGTCAGCAGCCGCACCCCCGCCGACGTCCGCACCGCACCGGCCACCGGCCCCGCCAGCCGTACCTGGTAGCCGGCCCGGCCGGCCGTCTCCCGGTTGGCCAGCGCGAACACCTCGGCGGGGCCGGTGACATCGAGCAGGTCGACGTCGGGGAAGACCGCGATGACGACGCGGTGGGGAGTGGGCATGCGTCCATCGTGGCCGTCGCCGGGCATGGCCGCAATGACGATTCCCTGTCACATCCGGACATCCGCCGGTGGGGCGTCCGGACACGGCGGTGGGGCCGGTACGTGCGTACCGGCCCCACCGTTGCTTCCCCGTCCGGCGTCGGCCGGCCGCTACTCCGGCGAGCCGGACCGCCGGGCACTGCGGCGGTCGACGGCCTTGGTCAGCCGGGTGCCGAGCCGCTGGGCCGGCCGTTCGATCAGGTGGAAGGTGAGGTGGCTGACCGCGAGCACGGCGGCGCAGAATCCGATGCCGAGCACGAACCGGGTCCCCAGCGAGAGCGAGGTGACCGGGGTGGGGGTGATCAGCCAGAGCAGCACGCTCAGCATGACGGCGTGCACCAGGTAGACCGAGTAACTGATCGAGCCCAGCCAGGTCAGCGCCGTGGGCATCCGGAAGCGCCGCAGTGCCATGCCGATCGCGAAGGTCGCCCAGGTGGCCAGCATGGTCGTCACCCAGTGCCACTGGAACTCGGGTGTCACCTCACCGGTCTCGCCGTAGCGCCCGCCGACGTACAGCAGTGCCGGGACGGCGACCGCGGCCGCCACCGCGCACTTGACCCAGCTGATCTGGCGCTGTTCCACGCGGTAGATCGCGGTGCCCGCGAACATGGTGGCGAGGATGGTCATGCTGAACCACCCGGGCATCCGGCTGTTGGCGACCAGCAGGCCGAGCGCCAGTGCACCGAGCAGCACCGCGCCGAGGACCGCCACACTCCGGCGACGGCTCATCACCGCGAACAGTCCCACCGCCATGACGACGGTCGCCACCACGACCGCGCGGCGCACGCTCGGCAGGTCGTGGGTGATCGTGTACAGCGGGAAGGCACCCACCGCGAGCAGGGCGACCAGCGCGAACGCGGTGGACAGCTCCGCGCTGCGCCGGTGCACGCCCAGGACGAACAGCGACGCCACCAGTAGATAGAAGATCATCTCGTAGGAGAGCGTCCACATGACGAAGACCGTGCCGCCCACCCCGAGGAAGTCGTGCAGCATGGTCACGTTGCCCAGCGCGGCGATCGCCGGGTGGTCCATGGTGAACCAGCTCAGCGGCGGCAGCGCGTCGGTGTAGTCGCCCAACTTCCAGACGACGACCCCGAGCGCCACCACGGCCACGCAGAGCGGGTAGATCCGGAACAGCCGGCTGATCCAGAAGCCCCGCACGCTGCCCCGGCGCTCCAGTGAAGCGGGCACGATGTAGCCGCTGACCAGGAAGAACAGGAAGACCGCGTAGGTCCCGATATCGAATTTGCCGGCTGTGCGGGCGAACTCCTCGGGCATCACGTTCTGGACGAAGTGCCCGACCATGATGGCCAGTGCGGCGAATCCGCGCAGTGCGTCGAGCCAGCCCAGCCTCGGCTTGGTAGCGCCGGAGGCCGGTCCGGCCGGGCCCCCAGGTATTTCGGGAGCGGGCGCCTGGGTTGTGAGGGACATTCGAGGAGATTAGCGCACCCCCCTGGCCGTCGAGTGCCCTGGTTGAACGGCTCACCGCCGCGCGGCGGTGAGGGTGCACACGCCGCCCGCGCACTCGCGCTGCAGACGGCCGCGGGAGATCGTCTGCGCCAGGCCGATGGTCCAGCAGACGGGGCAGCCGCGCAGCGCTACCAGGCCGAACGGCGCCGCCGCCAGGGCGACCGGGCCGAGGAGGGGAGTGAGGGCGATCGAGCCGATGATCAGCCCGAAGCCGATCAGGCCGCGCGCCAGGTGACGCGGAACGGACTTGCCGGCGAAACCCGTCTCGGGCGCGGTCGGAACCTTCGTGGGCATCACGGTCATCGTTCTCCTGCAACTGGTGGATCGACGATTTCCTCGGTCATGGCCAAGGAGTGGCGCAGTGCCGCGCGAGCTCTGTGCAGCCGCGACTTCATCGCAGGCGTGCTCAGACCGAGCGAACGGGCCACGGCCTTGCCGGGCAGGCCCTGTACGTCCCGCATGATCAGGACCTGCCGCTGGTCGTGCGGCAGGGCACTGACCGCAGCCGCGATCCGCTCCGCTTCCAGCCTGCGCAGCACCGCCTCCTCGGCGGACGGTTCCGCGCCGGCCTCCGGTTCGGCGGACGCCTCGTCGGCGTGGGAGACGAACAGCCGCACCTGCCGAAGACATTCGTTGCGGACGATCCGGAACACCCATGAGGCGAGCGCACCGGTCGCCCGCAGGGTGCCGATCTTCCGGTAGAGGATGATCAGCGCCTCCTGCGCCGCGTCCTCGGCGTCCTGCGGTGTGGCGCACAGGGACAGGGCGAACTTGCGTACATGGGGCTGCGACTCCATGACGACGGCGGTGAGCGACGTGACGTCGCCGGCCTGGGCGGCTTCGATCAGCCGCTCGTCCGGCCAGAGGTGACGGTGGTTCATGTGCCCTCCTCGCACCCGGAATGCGCTCGTCAGGTCCGGCTCTTCCGACGCCTCGTCAGGTGCCAGGTGCACGCTCCTACGAGCAACGTGCCGATCACTGCGATGCCGACGACGACCATGGTGCTTCTCCTCGGGGTATCCACCGGCCCGTGCGACCGGTCACGTGGATGAGAGACAAGGAGACCCGGAAAGGATTCACCTCCACCTCTCGGTGTTGCAGGTCGGTTGAAGTTCGAGGTCGGGCTCGACCGCCGGCGGCTGGGGGGCGTCGGCGTCGTGGTGCCGGAACAGTTTGCTGGGCCACCACATCCATCGACCCACGTCCAGGGTCAGCGAGGTGACCAGCACCGAGCGGACGATCATGGTGTCCAGCAGCACGCCGAACGCCACCGCGAACCCGAGCTCGGCCGCGAACACCAGCGGCAGCGAGGCCATCGCCGCGAAGGTGCCGGCCAGCACCAGGCCTGCCGAGGTGATCACACCCCCGGTGGTGGACAGCCCCGTCAGCGCGCCGCGCCGGGTGCCGTGCAGCAGTGCCACTTCGCGTACCCGGGTGACCAGGAAGATGTTGTAGTCGATGCCCAGGGCGACCAGGAACACGAACGTCAGGAGCGGGAAGGAGGCTTCCGCGCCGGCGAAGTGGAACACGTGGTCGAACACCAGACTGCTCACGCCGAGGGCCGCTCCGAACGACAGCACCACCGTCGCCATGAGCAGCAGCGGCGCGACGATCGCCCGCAGCAGCAGCGCGAGGATGAGGAGCACCACCACCAGCACGATGGGGATGATCACCTTGGAGTCGCGGGCGGCCGCATCCTGCGTGTCGAGCATGATCGCCGTACTGCCGCCGACCTGGGCATTCGCACCCTCGATCTTGTGCACCGCGGTTCTGGCCTGCTCGACGGTACGCATCGCGGCCTTGCTGCTGGGGTCGTCCTCGAGTTCCCCGAGCATGAGGGCCTCGCCGTCCTTGACCGTCGGCGTCGAGACGCCGACCACTCCCGGTACGCCGGACAGCGCGGTCCGCACCTGCTCCGCCGAGTCAGCCTTGGTCACGACGAAGATCGGGTCGCCCGACCCGGCCGGGAAGTGCTCGGACTGGATCCTCTCGCCGACAGCCATCTGCGGTGTGCTGGTGAACTGGTCCTTGTTGGAGAGTCCGTCGGCCCTGAGCCCGAACACCCCGATCGCCATGATGCCGAGGACCAGCGTGGTGCCGATCCACACGGTCCGCGGTCGACGGGAGACAGCGGTGCCGACCCGGGTCCAGATGCCTTCCTTGGCCACCGCGGTCGATCCGTACGACGGCTTGACCGGCCAGAAGATCCAGCGGCCGCAGACGACCAGCAGGGCCGGCATCAGGGTGACCATGGCGAGCAGCCCGACGAGGACGCCGACGGCACAGGCCGGCCCGAGCCCCTGGGTGGAGCTGAGGGTGGCCAGCATCAGCAGCATCAGGCTGACCGCGACGGTCGCGGCGCTGGCGATGATCGCGGGACCGGAGCGATACAGGGCCTCTGCCATCGCCTCGTGCCGGTCCTCGTGTCGGAGCAGCTCCTCTCGGTACCGCGAGATGAGCAGGAGCGCGTAGTCGGTGGCGGCGCCGAACACCAACACCGTCAGGATGAAACTGGTCTGCTTGTTGACGACGAGTCCGGCGTTCTTCGCCAGCAGGTAGATCACCGCCTCCGACGTGACCAGGGCGACGCCCACGGTCAGCAGCGGCAGCAGTGGCAGCAACGGGCTGCGGTAGGTGAGCAGCAGCATCACCACGACCACCAAGGCGGTGATCGTGGTCAAGGCGCCCCCTCCGCTGAACGCCTTGATCGAGTCGGACGCGTGACCGGCCGGTCCGGTGACGTGGAAGCCGAGACCGTTGGCGTTCTCCTCGCCGACCTTGTGCATCGCGTCGACGGTCTTGCCGATCCCTTCCCAGCCCGTCTTGTCCTTGCGGACCTGGACCACGGTCTGGATGGCCTTGCCGTCCTGGGCTTTCAGCGGCCCCTGTGGCTGTCCCGCGACGTTCGCGATGCCCTTGAAGGCTTCGGCGTCGGCTTGGGCCTCGGCCATGTCGGCGGGGGTGATGCCCTCGGGCCGGTCGTAGATCACGATCGCGGGCAGGGTGTCGGCTCGCTGGAAGTTCTCGGCCTGCGCGACGACCTTGGTCGACTCCGCGTTACCGGGCAGCCAAGCCGAGTTGTCGTTCTCCTCGACGTCGCCGAGCCGGCCGGCCAGCATCAGGACCGGGATCAGCAGGATCGCCCAGAGCGCGAGGACGACCCACTTCCCGACTCGTCCACCGGGCAACGAAGCCATTCTTCGCATCATGTTGATTCCTCAGCGTTCAGTCGACGTGGGACATCGTGGGTCTCCGTCGCGGATGCATTCCGGACTACGAGCGATTCAGGACCCCGGATTGTGAGGTCCGCCCCCGAAAATGTGACCCACGCCTCATCGGTGGCCCTGGGGTCAGAACTGCCAACAGCAGAACGACGAAGACCCCAGCTGCGATGCAGCTGGGGTCTTCGGTTGCCCTGGCGGGCAGGGGCTCACTCTGTGGCGGTCGGCGGCGGGGCGGTGTTCATCTCTGCGTTCGGGTGGACGACATCGCGGAGCGTCCGCAGGTTGGCGACCAGGTCGCGCAGCTGATCAGGGGTGAAGAGGCCGGTGAACCAGCGCTCGATTTCGTCCAGGTGATCGGCCAGCGCTCCGCGCAGTCGGTCTGCGCCTTCGGTGGTGAGGACGGCATAGGTGCTGCGCCGGTCGTCGGCCCTTGACTCGCGGTGCACCAGGCCGCCGCGCTGCAGGCGGTCCACAACCCGCGTGGCGCCGCTGGTCGACAGGAAGGACTGGGCGGCCAGGTCGGTCATCCGCAACCGCCCCCCAGGGGAACGACTCAGCCGCATCAAGGCCTCGAAGTCCAGAGACGACAGCCCTGCCTTCTCCAGGGTCGGCGCCAGCTTCGCGATCAGCCCGTCGTGGGCTTCGAAGAGCAGGCCGGCCGCAGTCAGGCGGGGGTCGTCGAAGACATCGGATCGGTCCATGCCCTCATCCTAGCCGCAAGTGCTTGCCGTGCGGATAGTTGACACGCGGAATATCCGCACGGTAGACATCTGCTTGCTGCGAGGATATTCCTCACGGCAACTAAACGGCTCCGTCGGACGCCGATCGACCGCGCAACCCCGCACCACGACGAGGAGTTCACCATCATGACCACCACCTGGGTCGCAGGCTTCCGCTCGGCCGTCCTCAGCCCCCACGAGGCCATCCAGATCAAGCCCTCCCGCGGATTCCACGACCAGACGCTGCGCCAGATCCTCCGCCTCGACGGCGGCGGCAAGGCGCTGCGCGTCCTCCTCAGCAACGAGTACGGCAAGGAACCCCTGGTCATCGAGGCGGCACGGCTCGCAGTCCGCACCAGCGGCAGCGCCGTCGACCCCGCCACCGACACCCCGCTGCGCTTCGGCGGCGCGACCGAGGTGGTCATCCCCGTCGGCGAGCGGCTCCACAGCGACCCGGTCGCCCTCGCGGTGTCCGCCGGGACCGACCTGGCGCTGACTCTCCGTCTGCCCGAGGACACCGGCCTCGCGACGTACGCCCATACCCCGTCGCAGAACGCCTACCTGCTGCCCGGCAATGCGGTCGCGGCGGACTTCACCGGCGCCGAGGAGATCGACGGCCGCTACTACGTCACCGGTATCGACGTCCTCGCACCCGAAGGCACCGCGATCGCCGTCGCGTTCGGCGACTCCTGGTTCGAAGGCGTCGGCACCTCCACCGGCGCCAACGAGCGCTTCCCCGACCAGCTGAACCGGCGGCTCGATCGCGGCTGGGTGGTCAACCAGGGCATCGGCGGCAATCGCCTGCTGACCGACGAGGTCGGTCTGCGCGGCCTGGCCCGCTTCGAGCGCGACGTCCTCCAGGTGCCCGGCGTCACCCATGTGCTCTTCCACTTCGGCCTCAATGACGTGGGCCTGCCGGGCATGTCCGGTGAGCTCCCGGCCACCGCCGAGGACCTGATCGCGGGCTTCACCGCACTTGCCGGCCGCGCGCGTTCGAACGGGCTGACCACCATCGGCATGACGATGGGCCCGTACGCCGGCACCATCTATCCGGGCATCGACACCCCCGAGGGCCGCGCGGTCCGGCGCGAGGTCAACGCGTGGATCCGCACCTCCACCGTCTTCGACACCGTCGTCGACGTCGCCGCGGCCGTCCAGGACCCGGACGCTCCGGAATTCATCCGGGCCGACCTCGACAGCGGCGACCACCTCCACCTCAACGACGCGGGCGCGCACGCGATGGCGGCCGCCGTCGACCTCGGGTACCTGCGCCTGTGACAGCACACGTCACCGGTTGACCGTGGCCCGATCCCGGCGGGCCTGCACTCCTTCTGAACTGAGATTGCCGGCGCCCGCAGGCGCCGGCAGCCGGTCGGCACCGGCCGAGAAGTGCTGGGCGGGACGACGGGGGGATGAACGCGGCCCCGTCGAAGGGTGGGCCGACCGGCTGCGTGTGGCTACTTGAGCGGCGTGCCACCCGAGTTGCGGTACGCGATCGTCTTGTTGATCAGGTTTCCGCCGTCGGTCTCGACCGCGGTCTGTTCCTGGTGCCCCGCGCCGAACAGGAGAGCGGCGACGTGTGCGTTCGCCACCTGGTCCATGTGCGAGAGGAGCCAGTCGACCTTGTCGTCCTTGTAGTGGTTGCGGGTGTTGTTCTGCGCCATGTTGCCCAGGGGGATCTGCCACAGGACCACCGGCTTGCCCACCGAGTCGGCCATCGTCTTGTACCAATCCAGTGCAGCAGCGGCCTTCTGGTCGTTCCAGAAGGTGTCACGGCCGCCGTTCTCCGGCTTCGCGTACCAGGCCGCATCGCGGTCCACCACGTCGGCGACCAGGAAGTCGGCGTTCTTCGCCCCGAGGTCCGAGTAGTCCTTGACGCATCCCTGCATGTTGCTCTGCCAGTCCCAGCAGGTGAGGTGGAACCCGGCGCCCGTGTTCGGCGCGTACTTGTGCGCCATCGCAATCAGGCACTGGGCCAGGCCGACGGCGCTGTTCTCCTGCGATCCGCAGTCCGTCGGATTCGCGGCCTTGACCTGCGCGGCGACCCGGTGCGGGTTGCCGAGCGACCGGACGTAGCCCCAGAAGTCGGGCTCGATGTCGATCATGTCCTGCGAGTTGCCGATCTTCTGGAGGAAGAAGCGGTAGTCGTTCATGTAGCGGGTGAGCAGGTCGGTCCTGTTGATGGCCTTGACCTCGCCCGGACCGTCGCCCTCGCCTGCCAGATCTCCGAGGTCGCGCAGCGAGTACCAGGTCCAGAAGAACTTCTGCGGGCGCGGCTTGCCCTGGTACGTCGCCTTGGTCACGTGGTCGTCGTTCCAGCTCACGTAGAAGCCGGGCGCCGTGGTCTCGCCGCTCCAGCAGCCCCACCAGCTCGACCACTCGGCCTTGCAACGCGATGCCGAGTAGTAGTCCGACGAGGGCGCGGGCTGGCTGTGCACGTAGGCGTACCGCACGTCGAACGGCGCGGCGTTCGCCGAGGCGTCCTCCATCATGCCGCCGACGAGCACCGTGCTACTGCCCATGAAACGCTTCGTCGAGCTGCCGCCGGCGGCAGTCGGAGACGCCGGCGGCGCCGACGCCGGGCGGGTACCGCTCGGAGCCTGGCTCGCCGGAACGCTGCCGCCCGGCGTGGTGGGAGTTGTGGGCGTGGCGCTGCTGCCGGAGCTCCCCGTGTTCCCGGTGCCGCTGACGCTGTCGGCCGGGACGAGCTTCCACTGCTGGTTGGCGCCGCCCCAGTCGTGGTACTGGGCGATGCGGCCCCCGTCGGCCTTGGATCCGAGCGGGACCTCAACGGCCTTGCCACTGAAGCGGTTGATCAGGCGCACGTAGCCGTCCGACGACTTCTCCACGTGGAACTGCTGGTTGGCGCCGTTCAGGTCGCGCCACTGCACCAGCCCGGAGCCCTCGGTCTTCGACCAGTTGTAGTTGTCCAGCACCTTGCCGGAGTTCCGGTTCTGCAGCCGGTAGTTCCCGTCACCCGAGTCGATGAACTTCCACTGCTGGTTGGTCCCGCTGTTACGGCTCCACTGCACCAGCGAAGCACCGTCGTAAGTGGCGTAGCCGGGGCCGTCCAGCACCTCGCCGCTGTCGCGGTTCACCAGCACGTACCAGGGGTTCGTGTCCACGGCTCCCGCTGAGGCCGTGTTGACCACGACCACGGAGCTGCCCACGACGGCCAGGCCGACGGCCGCCCAGAAACTCCGACGCTGGTACAACCGACGGGCACGATGCGTCTGCCGCCGCCCCAGAACAGCCGAGCGGAACGACTCGCGACCACGGCGGGCGCGGCCGCCGGGCGACGCCTCCGGCGACGTGGATGGGCGAGGGAACATGTCGATGCTCTCTTTCAGCCGTGGCCTCTGACCGGACCGCCTGTCCGGACACCACCCAGTTGTCACCGCCCCCGGAAGGGTTGCCCCGGACCGCGAAGATTTTTTGCACCGCGAGTCGGCGGTGGGTAGACGGTGGGTATCGGGAGCCGTTCGGGCCCGTCGCCCGGCGCGGCACCGGCCGCATGGCCGGGAGTTCCTCCGTGGGACAGGGCGGCGTGCAAGGCGATCGATGGTCGAACCCAGCAGGGGTTGCTCACCCAGCCGCGGCCATAGGAGGCCGACGAGTTCGCGACCAGCCCACCGACCCCAACTGAAACCGCGAAACGGACGCCACGTCACGTACCGGCCCTGTGAGACCCGAGACGCCGAAGGCCCCGACCGCTGAACGGTCGAGGCCTTCGTCTGCCTTGGCGGGCGGGTGCGGAGGCTTCTCCTGGGCGAGGTCCGGACCTCACTGGACAGGGGTGAATGAGACCAGAACTGAGACCGACCCCGACCCCGGCCCGTCGATGCCGGTGGCGCGGCTGGTCCGTGCGGGGAGCGTCAGTGGCCGGCCAGGTTGAAGGCGGCGCTGGCGATCCCGTACTGGGCGGCGAAAGAGGCGCCGTTGCGGCTGGTCGGGGTGAGCGAGTAGACCAGTTCGCGGGTCGCGTCCCGGGTGGCGAAGATGCCGCTGGTGTAGCCGGGGCGGCTGCCTGTCTTGCCCCAGAGCACCACACCGTCCGACGGGCTGAACCGCATCAGTCCGGTGCTGAAACAGGCGCGCCCAGTGGTCGGGCCGATGTCGCAGTTCCGGTTCTTGAAGTTCGGCACGTCCGGTACCGAGTACAGCTCGGCCTGCTGCGCGGGCGGCAGCAGTCGGCCACGCAGCAGGGCGCTCAGGAAGTGGTCCAGGTCGGGCGCGCTGGAGATCATGCCGCCCTCGGCCCACGGCCAGGGGCTCTGCTCGGTTACGTCGGCCTGCTCGGTGGAGCCGTCCGGCCGGGTGACGGTCAGGTAGGCGTGCGCGGTCGGGTGCGGCAGTCGGGCGTCGTCGGCGGCCGGGACCGAGGTGTGGTGGAGCCCGAGCGGGCGCAGGATCCGCGCGTTTACCTCCTGCGCGTAGGAGCGACTGGTGACCTGCTCGATCAGCAGGCCGGCCAGGAAGTAGTTGAGGCCGTTGTACTGCTGGGCGGTGCCCGGCTGGAACTGCATCGGATGGGTGCCGGCCTCGGCCACCACCTGCTGCGGTGTCCAGCTCTCGTCCTCGTGGTCGACGAACCACCGAGCGCTGCCGTCGTCCTCGCCGAGGTCGCCGCCGGTCGGTAGACCGCTGGTGTGGTTGAGCAACTGGCGGACTGTGATTGGCGGGTAGGAAGCCGGCAGGGTGCCGGGCAGGTACTGCTGGATGGTGTCGTCCAGGCCGACCCGCTGCTCGGCGGCCAGTTGCAGTAGCACGGTGGCGGTGAAGACCTTGGAGATGCTGCCGATCCGGAACCGCCCGTCGGCTGCCACCGGACGACCTGTGGCCAGTTCGCCGCTGCCGGAGGTGCCCGACCAGCGGCCATCCTTGCCGTCCACCAGGACCACTGCGCTGGTCAGTTGGGCGTTCGGCAGGCCGGATATCGAGGCGCGCAGGGCCTGGGGGTTCGGGGGCGGTAGCGTGCCGGCAGCCTGGGCGTCGGTCGCGGCCCCGGCGGTGAGCGCGACCACCAGCGCGCCGATCGCACCCACGCCGGCCCAACCACGCTGGGTGGAACGGTGGTTTACGGCGGTGGTGGTCATCTCGATACTCCTTGGCAGTGGTTCGTGGCCCGGTTGGTGACATCGAGAAGTCTGCTGGTCCGCGCCCGCCCGGCCATCCGGGGCCAACCCGGACCGGGCCCTGAGCCAGCCCTGGCACACCCCTGGCTACGGCCCCGAGAGCCGGCTCTACTGCTGGACCTGTGGGGTGAGCGTGTGGGTTGTCGGTGGGGAGGCCGGGCTTGGGAGGAATTCAAGATCAAGTGAAACCGCGCGGGAGAACGACGATGGCCCGGACTGTTGAGACAGTCCGGGCCATCGGCCGTCGGAGAATACGAGATTCGAACTCGTGAGGAGTTGCCCCCAACACGCTTTCCAAATGTTCGTCCGGGCGTCCAGTCGTGTACGTACGGGTCCTGGCCTGCGGTGGAGCGGAACGGTCGCCAGGCTTCGGACGCCGCTGAAGGGGGGTGAATGCAACCGGAATTGCAACCCTCGCAGCGCTCAATGCTGGTGCTGGCCAAGCGACAGTTCCCTTCGCCCGGCGCGATCTCCTCGCCGCACTGCTGGTAGAGCTCAGAGCCGGTCGGTGTCCCGCGAGCACAGGGCCCGCAGGACACCGACCGCCTCCCTCTCCACGCCGCATGGGTGGGGTGGCCGGCCCTTCGCTGGTCAGTCGACGGCGCAGGCGATGACGGTGGTCACCCAGCGCATCCGCAAGGTGATCAACTCCCGAGCTGCTGAGGGTCGGCCAGCCAGTTGCCGTGGAAGCCGTACGGCACACGGGCCGGCAGGTGGATGGCGGCGACCGGTTGGGCCGCGAGGTCGCCCGCGTCCAGGATGACGAGGTCGCTGCGATCGGTGCCGACGTCGTAGACGTACGTCATGAGCCAGCCGGCCCCGTCGGCGGTCGCGTCGGCCGGAGCGAACGCGGCCTCGCCGGGTGTGCGGCCCGGGCCGAAGTCGTGCGCGGTCGAAGCCCCGGTGCGCAGGTCATAGCGCACCAGCGAGTCGCCGCAGGTCACGTGCCCGAACGCCGCATGGAGCCCGGTCAGCCGGTCGTCGACCCGGGGGAACTCGCCGGGACGGTCGTCGCACTGCTCTTCCTTGACGGTCCCGGCGGTCGGGTCGATGGTCCACTTCCAGAGCACGGCCTCCTGGGTGCGGTCGATGGCGCCGTCCCCGGTGCGCCGCCACAGTTCCGGATAGCGCATGACGTGCACGACGATCGTCCCGTCCGGCGCGTCGTAGGCGTTGAGCGGGTGGAACACGTAGCACGGGTCGATGTCGAACCAGCGCACCCGGCTGTACGGGTCGTCGCGGCGCAGTACGCCCAGCCGGGCTCTGTAGCCGTCATCCCAGCGGTAGGGCATCGTGGAGGCGACGAGGTCGATATCGAACACCACGGGCAGGTCCATAAAGACGACGTGCTCGGCGGTGAGGTTGAAGTCGTGCATCATCGTCGGCCCGGGCACCTCGACCGGCCTGCTGATCACCAGTTCGCCCGAGGCGTCGGCCCGATGGTAGGTGAGGTAGGGGGCCTCCAGGATCCCGTAGCCGAAGAAGTGCAGCTCCCCGGTGACGGGGCACGTCTTGGTGTGTGCGGTCACCGCGGTGCGCAGCTTTCCGCCGAAGTCGTACGGGCCGACGGTGTTCAGGTCGCAGGTGAGCTCGTAGGGAAGGGCCGTCTCGACGAGGGCGAGGGTGCGGCCGGCGTGCCGGATGACGTGGGTGTTGGCCGGTCCTGCGGTGAGGTCGTGGTGGCCCTGCTCGTCGTAGCTGCGGGCCCCGTCGGTGAAGCTGCGGGTCCGTACCCAGCGGTTGCGGTACGAGATGGCCCGCCCGCCCTCCAGCCGGACGCCGTGGACCATGCCGTCGCCGAAGAACCAGTGGCCGGAGGCGGCGTCGGCCGGATTGGGCCCGTTGCGCAGGTACCAGCCGGTCAGCTCGGCCGGGATCTGTCCGGTGACGGACAGGTCATGCGCAGTCAGTTCTTCGCTCACCGGGGCGTAGTTGCCCGCGAGGTGCCGTGGGCTGTTCATCGGGCAGCGGCCTTGGCCTGCACGGCGGCGACGTAGCGGACCGTGAACACCATGGGGATGGCGAACCCGGCGACCTGGACGAGCGTGGCGGACGTCGAGTGGGCGCTGCCGGCATGGGCGATGACCGCGAGCGCGGCGGCCGTCACCACGAAAGCCGCGGTCCACACGGTGGTGATGACGACGTTGGTCCGGACGAACGGCTTGAGCTCCCAGACCTCGCGGGGTGTGCTGCGCTTGGCGATGCCCAGGGTGAACGGCTTGCCGATGAGCAGCGATATCCCGGCGATGATCGCCAGGGTGGCCGAGGAGAGGGCCGCCGAGTAGTCGTGCACGCCCGAGTGCGGGTCCGCGAAGGCGATCACCGTCAGGGCCGCAAAGAAGACCGCGGAGCCCAGCTCGATGATCAACGCCTCGAAGCCGGCCCCGGTCCTGCGCTGCTGGATGGTCAACGCCACGGCCACCACCAGGGCGGCCAGCGCGGCCCACTGCCACTGGCCGGACGGAAGCACCGCGAAGACGATCCACGGAAGGAAGGTGCGCAGGTACGACATCGGTGGTCCCCGTTTTCTATATTCCTACTCTGACATGTCGAAACTAGAGCCTGCATTAGTGACATGTCAAGAGTGGAAGGTAGGGTGGCCGACATGAGTCTTCGACACGCCCTTCTCGGACTCCTGTCCGAACGCCCGGCCAGCGGATACGACTTGCTCAAGAGCTTCGACACCTCGCTGGCCAACGTCTGGCCCGCCACTCAGAGCCAGATCTACACAGAGCTGTCCAAGCTGGCCGACGCCGGGATGATCAGCGTCACGGCGGAGGGTCCGCGTGGCCGCAAGGAGTACACCCTCGCCGACGCGGGGCTGGCCGAACTGCGGCACTGGCTGACCGAGACCAAGCCACAGCGGAACACCCGCAGCGAGGTCCTGCTGAGGGTGTTCTTCCTCGGCGTGCTCACGCCCGAGCAGGCGCGGGGCTACCTCGCCGAGCTGATCGAGCTGTCCGAGCAGGCGCACGAGAACCTGCGCCACCTGGATGAGTCGATCGACTGGGACGGCGACAGTCTGTCCGTCTACGGCAGGATCACCCTGGAGTACGGCCTGCGGTTCAATGCCATGCGCCGGGAGTGGGCCGAGTGGGCGGTAGGCCAGATCCGGTAGCGACTGCTCGCGGCCGAGCCTTCGTCCCCATCCGCGAGCAGCGGGACGGTCTCCGCCTGGGACTTCGAGACTCACCTCTGCACAGACCGGCCGGTGTCCTGGCACAACTCGTCGGCCCGGCCCCGAGCAGCTGATGGAGGCTCAGGTGTGCGGCACGGAGTAAGGAGAAAGTCGCGGTGGCGTTCGCCGAGGCCCGGGCCATCGACCGAGCCCGGAATCCGGCAAGTATGGCGACAGGAACGACGAAGGCCCCGACCGCAGTGCGGTCGGGGCCTCGCGTTTGCCCTGGCGGGCAGGTGCGGAGGATACGAGATTCGAACTCGTGAGGGGTTGCCCCCAACACGCTTTCCAATTCTCCTCGGTGCCGTCCGCCGGAGTCTGTACCCGTCCTGAGCTGGGGCGGAGCTGGCTGCTGGCTAGCGGCCGAACCCGGCTGGATGGTGGTGAACGAGACCAGAACTGAGACCACCGCGTCGGCCTCCGGCCGATCCGGCATTGCCGTGTCGACTTGGGACCAGTGCGGTACAGAAGATTGACGGTCCTCAACTCGTTTGCTCAGGCTTCCAGCGCCGGGGTGCCCCGGAGCGGGGCCCATCCGAGTCCTCGGCGCCGTCGGCTGGGGGCGAGCTTGCCAGCTTGGCACTGATGAACCGTCCACTGGCGATGGGGCAGCTCACGCTGCGGTGAGCGCCACGGTGGAGGCGGCCATTAACGCTAACGCGAGGGAGGTAACTTGACAGGCCGTCAGGTATCTGATTGGTAGGTGCTTCGACTGCTTCGCCCACCCGTCTTCACCCCCTGGAGTGGCTGTGACCATCGCGGACCTTGTTACGGCGCCCGACGTACGGCGGGAGCCCTTCGGAGCTCTGGTGCACGTCGAGTACCAGCTCCGGGTGCTGGGGCTGCTTTGTGCGGCGGCGGACCAGAGGCCGGCGAAGTTCGCGACGCCGGGATCGTTGGAGAAGTGGGCCGAGTACAGCGTGGCGCAGAGTGAGAGGCTGGGCTGCGCGGAGTGCCGGACGGATGCGCTGGCGGTTGCGGCCAGCATTGACATCGAGGTGGTTGCCGAACCTGGGATGTCAATCCAGAAGGTGCGCAACCAGGTGTGCCACGGCGGTCCGATGCCGGACGCGGTGGACCGCGAGGTCCTGTACCGGGTGGTGGCCGACAACGCCGAGCGGATCGTGCGGATCTACGAGCACGGCCACGTCACCGAGCTGGCACCCTACTTCGGGACGGCCGACGGTACGCTCGCCGCCCTGCACTCGTTCTCGGGCACGTCGGCGCGGTACTGGCCCCGGCGCGGTGAGGCGTTCGAACTGACTGACCGGGACATCGTGGACGCGCTGCGAAGGCTGGAACTCCAGCGTGGCGACCGGTTGCTCGACGACTACGCTCGCGACATTGCTCGGGACCTCGCAGGCTTCGCTGAACCGGACTCGGTCTGCACGCTGGTGTCACCGCCCGAGCCCGTCGTGGTCCGCTGGGAGCGGCGGACGACGGTCGGCTCGGTCGAGCGTTTCGACCGGTTTGAGGTCGGTGCTGATCACGCCCGAACCTGGCTGTCGGAGTCGGGCCCGAAGCCGTACAAGGCGTTTCTGGCTGACATCTGCAACTGGCCGCTGCTCAAGGAGCGGCTGCTGGAGAAGCTCGAGGACCAGGTTTCCGCAGAGAAGCGGGTCAGTCTGGAGCTGTTTGGGAAGCTGCATGAGCAGGTGCGGGACGTGCCAACCCTGGTGCGGATCGATGATGAGTACCAGGGGACAGAAAGCGACCTGACGATTGCCGAGGCGTGCACGAGGGTCGCCGACGGCGTCCACGCCTATCGTGGCAGCACGAGCCTGATCACGCTGACCGGCGAGGCCGGATCAGGTAAGACACACAGCCTGCTGCAGTTTGCTCGGGAGTCGCTGACTGCGGGCGGCGAGCTCGCCCCGGTGGTGATCTATGTCTCGTCTAGTAGGTCCGGCGCCACCACCCTTGAGAAGCTGATCAACGACTCGGTCACAGGGACGATGATCCTGGTTCTCGAGTCGGTGCTGGCCCTGTGCCGGGCGGGTCTGGCGGTCTTGGTGATCGACGGATTCGACGAGATGCTCGGCTTCCGCACCTACGACAACCCGCTGTCGGGCTTGGAGGGGATCCTCCGCAAGCTCCGGGACCGTGGTGCCGTCATCCTCTCGGCGCGGTCGAGCTATTCCGAGGCCCGGCTTCGGACAAGCCTGGCCAAGCATCCGGCGAAGGATGGGCAGCACCGCCTCACGATGATGGAGCTGGTGCCGTGGCGAGCCCAGCAACTGCGCGAGCTCACCGCGGACCTGCCGATCGACGTGGCGTCGCCCGAGACTGCGCCGGAGACCCGGCAGATGCTGACCACACCGTTCTTCTGCCTCGCATTCGCTGCCTGGATGCTGTCCGACCGCACCACCGGGTTCCTGCAGTTCGTGGTCGACAGCTACCTGCAACGGGAGTTGGGCAAGCTGGAGGGCAAGCACGGTGGCCCGATCTTCGATCAGCAAATGCTCGCCGCGATCTTCTGTGAAGCCGCGGAAATGAGCCAGCGCAAGGAGTCTTCAGAGGTCTCCGAGGACGAACTGAAGCTTGCGGCGGAGCTGGCGCTGGGGCGCGCCTTGGAGCCGGAGGAGGAGCGCCGGCTAGTCGCGCTGTGCGGCATGAGTGCCGAATGGTCTGACGAGGAGCTCTCGTTCAGCTTTACCCATCTCGCTATCGCCGAGCACTTCCTCGCCCGGCAGGTTGTGCGGGTACCGTCCGGTCAGGCGCTGTCGCTGCTGACCAATGTCGCGATCTCGGCGCTGTGCGCGCAGTTGATCGCCTCGATGTGGCCGCCTGAGCCGGAGACGAGCCTCGCGGCGCTGGTTACCGAACTCCAGGAGCGGGTGACGGCAGCCGGCTCCCCTGATGACTGCGGCCCCGCGATGGCCAGTCTCGGCGAGCTGTGGGCGAGGGTCCACGGAACAGACGACGTCGCACGGTCCGCGAGCCGGATCATCGTCGACCGGCTCGAACTTGGCGGGTCAGGTGTGGTCACGCTTGACCAGGCGGAGGTGCAGACCCTGGTCGTCGGCTCCGATGTGAGGCTGCGATTGACAGCGAGTCGGATTCATCGGCTCGACATCTCGCAGAGCTCGGGCAATCCGCTAGTGGGCGACTCCCATGAGCACGTATCCGAGCTCCTCACCCAAAGCGGGCTGGTGACTAGCCCGCGGCAGATCCGGGAACTGCTCGGCCTGCCTGAGGAGGTGGCTGACGAGGGGTTCATCGAGAAGTTCTTCCGGGAGAAGATTGCCAATTCCCGGGTGGCGATCGTGGTGGACCGGCACTACAACGCGCCGGACGAGGACGTCCGGATGAGGTGGACTCGCGAGTTCGGCGCGGAGAAGTGGACGGCCTTCGCGAAGCGGCTAGTCGCCGAGGGGGAGCTGATCGAGGAGCGGGTGAACGCTGCTGGGTCGCAGAAGCGGCGGCTGCGCTTGACGGACGCGTTCCACCAGCACTGACCGTCCGGTGGGGGTGCCGAGGATCAAGGCTGTCGTCGGACCCCCAAAAAAACCGCTCGACGACGGCATCCACCTACCTGAGCAGATCACTCAGGGTTACCGCTGTTGGGGCGCTGCCGCGCGCTCTAGTACTCCGAGGTAGGCGGTCGTCGGACGCCAAGCGCATCCGCACGGGCGTCCGGTGACACAGACTGCCTCTTGAGGCCCGACCGGCGGCTGAGACTATGCAACGACGAGAGCCCCGACCGCTGAGCGATCGGGGCTCTCCGTTTGCCCTGGCGGGCAGAGGTGGAGGATACGAGATTCGAACTCGTGAGGGTTTTATCCCAACACGCTCTCCAATTTTCCCGAACCCCGTCCGCCGGGGTTCACACACATCCTGGCCTGCGGCGGAGCCGATCCCTGGCTAGGCTCTGAGCCTTGCGGGACGGGGGCGAATGAGACCAAGGTCTTCTGTCGACCCGGCGGTTTAGTTTATGGTTTCGGTTCTTCCGGCCCAGACTCCGGCTCCGTGCGCGCGCGCCGGGACTGGTACAGGTACGCACCGATCAGCCTGATGAGCTCCTCGGCCCGCTCGCCCTCGCCGGTCAGCGCGCCGGTCAGTTTCCCGAAGGCTCCCTCGTTGAGTACGGCCGCGTCGGTAAGGGCTTCGCGTAGGTCAGGGGAGATGAGGAACTGGTCCTGCGCATTGTTGTCGATCTGCTCGGCGATCCGCGGGTCCTCCTCGGCCATCCCGGCCGCAGCCGTGATGAAGCCGCCGATCTGCGGATCCGCGAACTCGCCGCCGAATAGGCTGTTGATCTTGGCGATCACCTCCGACAGCAGCACTTGCTGTGGATCGCGGGCCACCGCGGTGCCGATACCAGTGACGCCCCGCAGTCCCGGCGCCTCCTGATCTCCGGATAGGGCTATGGCCGCCATGCCCTGGTCAATGTGTCGCACCTGCTTGAGGACTATCCCGGACAGGTCCACATCAGCGCTGGGATCGTCGACCGCGAGCAGGCGCACCAGCTGGCGCAGGAACTCGGCAAGTTTCTCCAGGTCGGTGGTCGAGTAGTCGAGGACCTGGGACATGAAGTCGTAGAGGCGGACGTAGGAGCCGCAGTCCTTGCGGAAGGTCCGCAGCTCGTTCAGCGCCTCGCTGTCGTCCCGCTCGGTTGCGTCGGCCCATCGGTTGGCGAACTCGTCGCGGGCCGGCGTGATCGCCGCCGCCAGGGCCGAGTGCCGCTGCTGGCCCCACCAGGCTTCGGCGTAGCGTTCGACGTCGGCGCGGGTGTAGATGCCGGGCTGGATGAGCTTCGTGGCGAGCTGGTGGACGAGGTTGGGATCGGTGGCAGTCTCAACGTGGGCCTCGGTGTAGTACTGCAGGAACGCATTCTGGATGTCGACGGGGGCGTTGACGAAGTCAAGGACGAACGTCTGGTCCTTCGCCTCACCAGACGGGGTGCGGTACGTGCGGTTGAGACGGGAGAGGGTCTGGACGGCGTGGACATCGGGGAGCTGCTTGTCGACGTACATCGCGCACAGCAGCGGCTGGTCAAAGCCGGTCTGGAACTTCTCCGCCACCAGCATTAGCCGGTAGTCGGGCCGCCGGAACTCCCGGGCGAGATCGGATCCGAGGCCCGGGTTCAAGGATGCCTCGGTGGCGTTCTCCAAGCCGTAGTCCTCGTCGGTGATGTCACCGGAGAACGCCACGATCGTCTTGAGCTTGTAGCCCTTGGCGCGGATGTACTTGTCCGTCTCGATCTTGTAGCGGACGGCTGCTTGGCGCGAGGAGGTGACGACCATGGCCTTGGCCTGACCGCCGAGGAGATGCGCGACATTGGCCCGGAAGTGCTCGACGATAATCTCGACCTTCTGCCCGATGTTGGACGGGTGAAGGTTCTTGAACCGCATGATCTTCTTCGTCGCGGCTTTCGGGTCGACCAGTTGACCCTCATCGTCGCTGCTGATCGTGGTGACGACGCCATCGGCACCGCGCTCCTCGATCTCAAAGGCGGTCTTGTACGTCTGGTATCCACGCAGCACGTCGAGGATGAACCCCTCCTCGATGGCCTGCCGCATTGTGTACACGTCGAACGATTCGGGCTTGCCATCGTCGCCGGGGCGCCCGAACAGGGTCTTCGTTTTGTGCTTCGGCGTGGCGGTGAACGCAAGGAACGACACGTTCGGTGACGACGCTCGGGCCGCTGTCTCGGCGGAGATCCGCCGCTCGCGCTTGGCGTACTCGTCGTCGGCGGAGAGGAGCTCGTTGACGACGTCCTGGGTGTCGACCGCCTCGTCCTCGGCAACCTGCCCACCCTCGGTGATGACCTGCTTCAGGGCGCTGGCCGTCTTGCCGGACTGGGAGGTGTGGGCCTCATCGACGATGACGGCGAACACCTTGTCGCTGAGCGACGTGTCGATCAGGCCCTTGACGTACGGGAACGTCTGGATCGTGACCACGACGACCAGAGCAGGCCCGGTCAGCGCGTCGAGCAGGGCCCGGGACTTCGAGCCGCCGGAGCGGCGCACCGCGGCGGAATCGATGACTGCCACCGAGTCGCCGGAGTCGTCGACCTGGCTGACGGCCTCCTGGAGCTGCCGGTCGAGGACCTTGCGGTCGGAGACAATCAGGACCTTGTCGAAGATCTTGCGATTGTCCCCATCGTGCAGCCGGGCGAGGTGATGTGCGGTCCAGGCGATCGTGTTGGTCTTGCCCGAGCCGGCCGAGTGCTCGATCAGATATCGCCGCCCTGGCCCACCAGAGCGGACCTCGTCGACGATCCGCCGTACCGCACGCCACTGGTGGTAGCGGGGGAACAGCAGGTTCGTCGTCCGCTTGATCTTCCCGGTGGCCGGATCCTCGTCCTCGTCCTTGCGCAGGAACATCAGCGCGCCGAGGATGTGGAGCCAGTTGTGCCGATCGAGAACCTCCTCCCACAGGTAGGAGGTGGCCGCGCCGTTTGGGTTCGAGGGGTTGCCTTTCGCGCCGTCGGCGTGGCCCCGGTTGAACGGCAGGAAGTGGGTCTTGTCGCCGGCCAGCTTCGTAGTCATCCAGACTTCGTCGTCGTCAACGGCAAAGTGGACTAGGGCGCGAGTGCCGAAGCCGAGAAGCGGCTGGCCTTTCGGTTGGCGGTCCTGCTTGTACTGCTTGACCGCAGTACGCCACTCCTGCTTGAAGAATGACTTGAGCTCCAGCGTCGCCACCGGCAGCCCGTTCACGAAGAACACCAGGTCGATCGACCTAGTGTCACCACGGGCCGACGAGAAGTGCACCTGCCGCGCCACCCGCAGTCGTACCGACTCGTATGCCTTCGTCACCGTCGGATTCAGAGTCGCCGCCGGTGCAAACTGGCACATCCGGAAGTGCCCCGTCGCACCACGGGTGTGAGAGAACCTCCGTCGCAGCACGCTGAGGGTGCCGCCGCCCGAGCCCATCGGAGCGTCCAGGCGTGACACGAGCGCGTCGAGCAGCGCTTCCCTGTCGGCCTGCTCGCTAGGCGTGCCGACCTTGACGACCTTCTCGTACTCCTCGGGCTGCGTCGTCTGCAGCCACCAGTGCACGTCCTCCGGCCACAGGGCGCGCTTGGCGTCATAGCCGTCGTCGGACGGGCTGTACTCCCAGCTGTGAGCCGCCAGGTAGTCGGCGATCTCGGCTTCGAATGCGTCCTCGCGGGTCTGATCCGTCGCCGCCATCGTCAGCCTGCCTTCCGAGCGGTGCGTACGTTGATCTGTCCGGTCACAGCGGCCGTGATGAGCGCGGCACGACGTTCCTTGGCGTAGGAGATATGTTCCTGTGCCTTGGCGATGAGAGCGTCGATCTTTGCCGTCTGCTCGTCAAGTCCATCGGCGATCTTGCGCTGCACATCTGAGGGCGGAATCATCATTGGCATTGCCGCCAGCTTTTCGGCAGTCAGGTGAGGCATCGAGACGATATTGCAGTATGCCGCAATAAAGCCTTTCTGTCTGGCCATAATGAGGAAGTAGGTCAGATAGCGACCATCGTTCTCCCCGGCGGGACGGATCCGGTTGATCGAATTCTGAAATCCCCAGCCATCGAGCGACTCGGAGATGAAAGCCGCACGACCATAGCCGCCGATCCCCCCCTCGACTACGACCACATCTCCTGCGCGCAGGTCGAGCATTCGAAATTCACGTGGATTGAACCACATAGACTTCACGTCGGCTAGAGCAAGTTCCCCGTCTGGCTGCACGTTGGCGGCTCGCATATATGGAGCGAGGACATCCGAGCCCTTGTTACTGCTCTGCAGCATCTTGCCAAGGGTTACCGATCCGAAGTGTTTGACCTGGCTGCGAGTCCATCCCGGAGGACAAGAACCGATCCAGGAAGCGTGATCCGAATTAGGGTCGGCGTCGCGCACGAGACCAGTTAGGGCGCTGGCAATGAGTCCGGCCCGGCGTTCCCGGAGGAATTCAGTGAACTTCTCTTGCTTGGAGACCAAGGCATCGATCTGTACTGTCTCATGGTCTAGAAAATCGGCAATGACCTGCTGCTCAACGAGGGCAGGTGCAGAGATCTCGAATTTTGATACCTTGTCGGCGGTGAAGTGTGGAATCGTCGCAGTACTTGCGACGAGGTCGACCCGGCCGCGCGTGAGTGCGTCGTGCAGCGCATAGTCGAGGAACCTTCCATCGGCGCGCCCAACGAGGGGACGAAGACGGATGATCGAGTTCTGGAAACCCCACCCCGGCATATCCTCACGGACCACGGCTGATCGACCGTAACCGGCGCCACCTTCGACGATTACAACGTCGCCGCGGCGCAGGTCAAGCGCCCGTAGTTCGCTCGGGTGGAACCACATCGGCTGCTCCGGCAGATCAATGATCTTCCCTTGAGGCTGGACGTGTGCCGCTCGCAGATATGGGGCGGGGATATCAGACGGACTCTTCGGCTCCGGCTGAACCATTTTCCCGAGTACGACGTTCGCCAGTCGTTTCACTGGCAGAACAGTGCTCACGCCTCTACCTCCCGCAGCATCTCCATGATCTCGCCAACAACGCGGTTGAGGTCAGCGTCGATCTCCTCCAACGGGCGGGGCGGAGTGTAACGGTAGAAATGCCGAGTGAACGGGATCTCGTAGCCGGTCTTCGTCTTCTTGTCGACCCAGGCGTCAGGAACGTGTGGCTTGACCTCAGCCTCGAAGTAGGCGGCGATGGTTTCCTGTGCGGCGTCATGGGTTTTGGGGTGACCGCCCCAACCGAAGGGGATATTCTCGGTGTCGCGCAGCGCAGGGTTGGGCTCGATCTCGCCTTTGTGCGGGCCGGAAGTGTAGCGGCAGATGTCGGCGTCGTCATCGTGTTCGCCGATCGTCTGCCACAGTGTCTTGCGCTGAGCCGGGGTCAGCGTGACTGGGCAATCATGTAGGTGCTTGCCGAGGTCATGGAGGAACTTCTCCCTGTTGAGGTAGACCTGCTCGCCGAAGGAGCTGAGGGCCTCAACCAGGTCCGGGATTTTGCCAAGGGTTCTGTGGTCGGTCACGTCGGCGATCCGCTCGGCGCTGCACTGGAACTTGAAGCGCATGGGACGCTCGACGGTGATCGTCCAGTAGGCGAAGTCATAGTTCTCGAAGATCTTCGAGATGTCCGATGCCTCGCGGGAGGCGAAGGCCTGCACGATCGCGGTGCGAGCGTCATCAGAGATTTCGACGCGCTTGGAGCCGACCGACTTGCGCAGTTTGGAGCCGAGCCCGGTAGCGTCGATGAGCTGCACGGTGCCCTTGCGTTCGGAGGGCTTGGCGTTCGCGAGGATCCACAGGAAGGTCGGGATGCCGGTGTTGTAGAACATGTCGTTGGGTAGAGCGACGATCGCCTCGACCAGGTCGTTCTCCAGCATGTGCCCACGGATGTTGGACGGTCCGAATTCTGCGCCGCCGGTGAAGAGTGGCGAACCGTTGAGGACGATGCCAGCCTTTCCACCGCGGCCGTTCTCGTCCACGCCGCGCATCTTCGATGCGACGTGGAGGAGGAACAACATTGCGGCGTCGCCGATGCCGGGCAGCCCGGGGGCGAAGCGTCCCTGGCCGCCGCGCTCGTGCTCGGTAGTCACCTCGGAGGCGACGGCCTTCCAGTCGGTGCCGAACGGCGGGTTGGACAGGACATAGTCGAACTTGCGGTCCGCGAATCGGTCGACGACGAGGGTGTCGCCTTGGCGGACGTTGGTCGGGTCCTGGCCCCTGATGAGCAGGTCGGCCTTGCAGATCGCGTAGGTGCGCGGGTTGATCTCCTGGCCGAACAGGGCCGTTGAGGCGGACGGGTTCAGGTCGTGGAGGTGCTCGTCGGCGACGGTCAGCATGCCGCCGGTGCCGACGGTGGGGTCGTAGATGGAGCGGACCTGGCCTCGGTCGCGCAGTGCCTCGGTGTCCTCCGCATAGACGAGGTCGACGAGAAGGCGGACTACGTCGCGGGGCGTGTAGAACTGGCCGGCGCCGTCGTTGGCGGACTCGGCGAACCGGTAGATGAGGTTTTCGAACAGGTCGCCCATGTCCGCGTTCGAGACGGTCTCAGGGCGCAGGTCGATCTTTTGGAAGTGCTTGACGACCGGCGAGAGGCGGTCGCGGGCATCGAGGGTGCGCAGGACGTTCTCGAAGTCGAAGGACTTGAACACGTCCAGGTTCGACGAGAAGCCAGAGACGTAGTCGATGAGGTTGGCCGCGAGGTTGTTCGGGTCTTGCAAAGCCTTCTTCAGGGTGTACTCGCTGGTCGTCCAGAAGTTCAGGCCCGCACTGTCCTGGGTGCGCGTCTTGAGCTTCAGGTAGGTGCGGCGCTGCTGATCACCGGGGTACTGGCTGATGATCTCGGCCATCGCCTCCCGGTGCGGTTCCATCACGCACTCCAGGCGGCGCAGCACGGTGAAAGGCAGGATCACCGAGCCGTACTCGGCTTCCTGGTAGGGGCCGCGCAGTGTGTCGGCGACGCTCCATACGAATTGGCTGAGGACGCTCACGCAGGTCTTCTCCGGTCTAAAGCTCGGGCGGGCACAGCTCTGCAAGACGAGAGCTGTGCCGCGTTACCCGAACCCTATCCGCCGGGACCTGCAGAGGCGGAGCACTAGTGAAGAGTTGTGGGTGGGGTGGTAGGTGATCAGACGGCAGCGGTCTCGTTGCGTTCGAAGAGGAGGCCGTTTCTGAAGGTGACCCCGGCGCGCACGAGGCGTTCCTAAGGCTGACCTGCTGCGTGATGATCTACAGGCGCGTCCGAACTTTGTGTTTGCTCCTCTAAGTGTTGACGCGGAGGTACCGAGGTGCGGCGGGTCGGCCGCGGAGATCGTCAGAGGCGAGGCACCCCGTGCTCCAGGTAAGCGGTCGCCGAGTGAGATCGGGCGTCGATGGCGGCGTGAACTCGTCGGGCCAGGCGAGGGATGAGGAGCGCGTCGATCTGGTCAGAGGCGTGGAAGGCGTACTCGCCGATCTCCACGCCGTCCAGGTCGATCTGGGCCCGCTCGTCCACAGGGAGGGTGCCCCCGTCGAAGACGAAGAGGAGCTTGTCGCCCTCGGTCGGGTGGGGTGCCCAGTCCACGACGAGGAGGCGGCCGATGGGCGGGGTGATGCCGAGCTCCTCCTTGACCTCCCGGGCGGCGCCTTCGCTGGGGGTCTCGCCGGGGTGGAGGTAACCGCCCGGGATCTCCCAGCCCGGCTTGTACGTGGGCTTCACCAGGAGCACGCGGTCGGCTTCGTCGAAGAACAGCACGCCGGCGGCGGTGCGTGGCTGGGCAACGGCCTCGGGTGCGTCGGAGTCGCTCATGGCGACGACTGTAGTCGTCCGCCCTGGGCTACCCGACAATGCGCAACCGCTGGGCCATGCCGGTGAGGAGGTGGCTCGGCTTGCCGCGCTGCTGCCGGACCCAGGCAGTCACCAGGTGCCGTGGGATGAAGTGGTAGTGGACCTGCTCGGGAGCCAGTTCCTCGGCGTCGAGGACGAGGGCAAGGGCCTCGTCCGTGCGGTTCTGCGCGCTGTAGGCGCGGGCGACTTCGAGGGTGTGCCGAACACGCCGCTCCAGCGGCAGGGCGGAGGAGTCCACACGCGGCCCCTGGTCTGCGGCGACCTGAACGTCCCCCAGTTCCATGGCCGTTGAGATGCGGTGGATGGCAACGTTGGTCGGCCCGAAGGCCGTCCACATGTGGTTGGCGTCATGGCCGAGCCGCTGTGCGGCCTGATCTGCCTCAGCGAGGAAGGTGTTCACGGTGGCTCGGTCATCGAGTCGGGCTGCGGTCACCGCGCCGACGAGGAAAAGCGTCCCGTAGATCGACAGGTAGGTCGGTGAGGCGTCGGCGAGGCCGTTCTCCAGGTATCCGGCCGAGTCCGTCACGAGGTCCCGTGCTGCGGTGAGGCGGCCGTTGGCGAGGAGGCAGTGGGAGACCGATCGGAAGAGGGAGCCGATGACGACCATGTCACCCGACTCCTGTGCGGCGGCCAGGCCCCGGTCGGCGGCCATCCACGCGAGATCGGCTTCCCCTATCTTCGCCAGCACCATGGCCGCGCCCTGGTATGCCATCGCCAGCAGGGCCTTGGCTTGCAGCTGGTCGTCGCCCTCGTAAGCGCGGACAGCGCGCTGGGCATCTGCGAGGATCTCCGGGATGAGTCGGGTGGCCCGCGCGTACCGGGCGTCCTGGTAGGCCGACCACGCGGAACCGACCGCAGCTCGCAGGATCTCCAGGTCGGGCGGCGGCTCCGTGGATCCGGAGGCCAGCAGCGGCGACATGTGCTTGTAGTCCGTGAGGGCTTCGCGCAGCTTCGGCACCGCGCCACCCTGGCCGTCGGTGCTCCAGTCGATAAGGGACGGCTCGACCAGCAGGTCGCCGAGTTGCACGTCGAGGGCAGCGGCCAGCGCCTTGATGACCGACAGCCGGTCCAGCTCGATGCGGCCGTTCTCCACTTTGCTCAGCCAGTCGGCGGTTCGCCCGACGAGGCCGGCCAGTACCTCTTGCGGGATGCCTCGTCGTCGGCGGTACCAGGCGACGCGCTCCCCGACGCTCAGCGTCTCGGTCATTCCTCGCATGTCCCCAGCCTGGCGCCGCTCGGTTTCCTCACCCCGGAAGAATTTTCCGGGTTCCGCTCCTCTCATCCTCCTAGCGTTCTGACTCGCCATCAAGCACCGCTGATGAGCTTCCTGTTGTGGACGAGGAGGGGCGAATGGCGACGCAACATCGCGGCCATCAGGCCGGTGCATCCACTGACAAGGACGGGCCGGAGCCCTCCCTGAGCTTTGAACCTCGCGTCCTGCGGGTGCCGGAGGATCACAGCCTGGGCAGCGGCTCCGTGACGGCGGGGAGCACGCAGGCCGAAGAAGTCCGGTGCCTGTCACTGCAGATGAGCTTCCTGCTGTCCGCCGGTTCTGTGCCCCTGATCCGGATGTCGGTCAGGCGGATCGCGGACGCCTGGGGATTCGACGCCTCGCTGATCGACGATGCCGAGCTGGTTGTGTCCGAGCTTTCGGCCAACGCCGTGCTGCACAGCGGTGCGACGGGCTGGGCTTGCTTCGACGTCCGTCTCGCTCCCTGCGCCTGCGGGCTGAGGATCGAGGTCTCCGATGGGATCCCGAGCCTGCCCCACCTCAAGCAGTCCAAGTCGACCTCGGAGCGCGGTCGCGGACTCTTTCTGGTCGAGGCGGTGTGCCGGCGCTGGGGTGTGGAGGAGGGCGGCAGCGGCAAGGTCGTGTGGGCCGAGGTCGGAGCTGATACCGCGTGAACTCCTACCACCCGGCGCCCGCCCGGCATCGCGGCGCTCACCACGACCCGGTGGGCACCGCACTCGCCTGGCTGTGTGCGCTCGGCCACCTGATCGTTCTGACGCTTCTCGGCATCACGGCGCAGCACCAGCTCAGCGCTGACTACCTCGGCCCCGCTCTGGCGGCCGACCACGAGCCCGACCGCGAACTGCTGCGTGACCTCGCGGTCGAAACCGGGGCCTGACAACGACGCCAGGTCCCGACACCCGCACCACTGATCAGAAGGGAGCACAGCCATGACGTCCATCAGCATCCGACTGGAAGCGTCGCAGCCTCCGCCGCCACCTCCCCCGGCGCCGCCGGCACCGCCGATTCCGCAGCCGCCCTACCCGGGCCGCTAGTCGGAGGAGAAACCGTGCGGGCCTGCTGGACGGAACCCGGCAGGCCCGCACGGGCCGATCATCCCAGATGACGGTGGGAGGACGGCGCATCCAGCAGGGCATACAGGCGGACGACTCATCCCAGAACGAGCCCAGACACCGACGGAGAGCGGATCATGACGGCAGTCCTCGGAGACTCATCAACAACACAACTCACGCTCCCGCATGTCGAACGCATGGCGGACCGCTTCGGCGTGCCGGTCGAGGACGCGCTGCTCATGGCGATCAACCTGTTCGGCATCTCTTCCGTCCACGCCCGCCACCGGGCTCGTGTCTCGGTGCGTTTGGCCACGCGGCCAGAGGTCTCGTGGATGGTGATCGTCCCGCTCAACGCCGAGGCTTCGCCGTTCAGGTTGGAGGGGGAGGACCTCTTGCTGACCAGCCGACCCATCGCCACCGTCGAACGGGTCGCTGCCGACGAGGCGGTCGGCGGGTATTTCCGGGATGGTGGTCGTGCCGCCACGCTCAACCCCAACGCCCGCAGTCGCTGTGTGGGTTGCGCGTTCTGCCCGAACACCCTGGAGGCTGCGGCTGACCCCCGGCTCGCCGAGGAGCGTGAGCTGACCGAGCTCCTCGCAGCCATGGTCGAGCAGCACCCCAGCCGTGATCTGACCGAACTGCGCGAGGTGACCGTGTCGACCGGCTGCTTCGAGAGGGAGCGGGCTGCCGTCGACCACCTGATCGGGCTGCGCCAGGTGCTCGGTGCCCACGGCATCGGCGCCCGGATCGGCTTCCTCACGTCGGTGATCCGGAGCAGTGGCGCTTTTGAGGAACTGTCCCAGCACGTCACGCCGTTCGTACTTCGGCTGACCGCCGAGTGCTTTGGCCGCCGGGACCTGCTGCTCAAGGCCAGCAAGGCGGTGCTGACGACCGAGGAGATGCCCGAGGTTCTTCGGCGGGCGAGGGCGGCCGGCCACGCTACGTCGTTCACCTACATAGTCGGTTTGGACAGCCTCGCGGAACTTCGCGAGGGGGTATCCGAGTTGATGCCGTTCGTCACCGAGTTCCCGAACTTCCAGGTCTACCAGGCGCACAACTCGATCATGGCTGGTCTGAGGGCCAGCGGGTCGGATGCCCTGGAGTTCTACCTCCAGGCGCGCCGGGAGATCGAACGGATCGTGGGCCCGACCGGGCTGCGTCCGGCGGCTTGGGAGTGCTACCGGCCGCTGTGGTACTTCACGTTCGACGGCGAGAGTCTGGTGCCCCCGTGCTGAGCCGAGCCGACGCGTTGTGGAGGGCGGCCGTGTACGTGTCGGTGGTGCTCCTGCACCTCGACGGGAACGTGCTCCTGGCTGAACCGTTGCTCGCCGACCACACCAAGCGCCGACCGACGGGCCACTGGGGAACGGTGCCCGGGACAGCCTGGGCCCTTGCCCACACGGCGCTCGCGGCGGGCGAGGCGGCGCCTGGCCGAACGCTCATCCCCGTGCTTGGCGCCGGCCATGCGGGCGTGGTTCAGCTGGCTTTCGCGTGGCTGTCGGGAGAGCTCGCCTCCGTACGTCCGCAGTACTCCCGCGATGCTGCGGGGTTGGCGCGTCTGGCCCGCGACTTTCCGGAGGTGGACGGCCTCGGATCGGAGGTTCACCCCCGGCTCGCGGCGGGGTCAGCTCCTGGGGGCTGCCTCGGTGGCGCCTTAGCGTTCAGCCACGGCTTCGCGCTGGGCATGCCCGACCGGGTCGTTCTCCCGATCATCGGGGATGGCGAGTGCGAGACGCCGACCACGGCGGCGTCCTGGCTTGCCGCGCGAGCTTTGGACGGGAGCGCGGTCGTCCCGATCGTTCACGTCAACGGCTTCCGCATGGGCGACCAGTCCCTGCTGGGAGCGATGACGGACGGTGAACTCGCAGGGTACACAGCCGGGTTGGGCTGGCAGAGCCGAGTGGTGCACGTGTCCACCGCCTCCCGCGAAGAGCACGAATCGTTCCGGCAGGCACTCCTGGAATCCGTGGGACAGGTCACGGACGGCGTACGTACCGCCATCTTCCTGCGGTGCGTGAAGGGTTGGAGCGGGCCCGAGCGAGTTGAGGGACGGGCGCTGCTCGGCACGCCCAACGCGCACAAGACACCGCTCGGCCTGGCACACGAGGACGCCATCCAGCGGGAGTTGCTGGAGCACTGGCTCGCTTCGTACCGGCCGGCGGAGCTGTTCGACTCCGATGGGCACCCGACCGGAGAACTGGCTGACGCGCTCGAAACGGCAGGATGGCACCCGGCAGGCGTGCCCTCCCGGCAGACCACGCTCCAGCCGTTGTCCGCTCGGCCTCGGGACGGTGGCAACTTCGGGCACCTCATGGGCCAGGTGCTTCGGGACCATGCCGACGCAGGAGATTTCCGCGTCTTCAGCCCCGATGAGCTCGCCTCGAACCGCCTCGGTGCACTGCAGGACCAGCCATGGGTGTCCGAAGTCCTGGCGGAGGAAGTCCTGTTGGGTTGGCTGTCCGGCTGGCTCGCCAGCGGTCGGCGCGGCGTCCTGGTCTCCTACGAGGCGTTCGCACCGCTCCTGACCTCCGGACTCGTCAGCCACCTCAAGCACCGTCGGCTCGCCACCGGCACCCCTGCGCCGAGCCTCAACCTGCTGCTGACCTCCTACGGGTGGCACAACGTCTACACACACGGCGACCCCTCCCTGACCACCGCCCTGCTGGCGACCTGCGATCCGGCAGTGCGGGTGCTGACCCCGGCGGACCCACAGCGGGCGGCCCGCGCCCTGGACGAGGCGCTGAGGTCGACGGACCGGGTCAACGTGGTGATCGCTGGCAAGCACGTGACGGTGCGGCAGCCCGACGAGACCGTCGAGCAGGAACTGGCGCGGGGACTGGCGATCTGGCCGCACCTCAGCGACGAGGGCGAGCCCGACCTCACCATCCTGGTCGCAGGTGATCTCGCAGCAGAGGCGGCCACCGCAGCGGTTCCCACGATCCGCGAGCAGCTGGGCTGCCGAATTCGGGTCGTCGGCGTACTGGACCTGACGGTCCTCGGGGATCCGCGGACCTGGCCAAGAGGCCTGTCGGAGACCGAGGTTGGAACCTACCTTGGCAAGCACGCCTCGGTGCTTGTCGCCACGCTGGGCCACCCTGCCGCCGTGTGGGGGCTGATCGCCGGACGGCTCCGCCGCCCAGTCGAGGTCATCGGCTGGCGCGAACCCTCTGGTCCGATGCCCCAGGCAGCGCTCGCCGGTGAACTTGGACTCGACCCGGCTGGTCTGCTCCGGGCCGCCCGCAGGCTGACCGCCTCGCGGCAGGGGTCGTCGTGATGGAGGCCGCGATCGACAAGGTCGAGACGGTGCTGGCCGAAGCAGACGCCGCTGCCGGGGACGACACCGTCTTCGTCGCCGTACACGGTGGCGGTCAGACCGGTTGGTACGGCCCGGTCAGCGCGCCTGTCGGCCGTACTATCGACGTGCTGTCGAGCGCTGCGATCGGCTACCCAGTGGTCGACCACGACGGCCACCAGGCACGGCTGCAGGTCGCGGCCGGCGGGCTGGCCGGCAACGTGGCCGAGTGGGCTGTCGGAGCAGTGGACTGTGCCCTGTGGGACCTCCACGGACGGCTGGCCAATCAGCCGGTAGCCGATCTGCTGGCCCCTGCGGCGGCCCGCCGCTCGCCGGTACCGGCGTACGCCTCGTGGCTCCGCCTGGACCTCAGCGGTCCTCCGGCTCCGGGTGTGCTGTCCCAAGTCGCAGACGAGGGTTGGGTTTTCACCAAGTGGGGCCTGCGGCGCCGACCGGGTGCCACCACAGCTTCCGAAGCGAGGCATCTCGTCCAAGCCGTGGAGCAGGCAGCCGAGGTCCTCGGCAAGGGCTTCGCCGTCGACGCGGTTGGAACGTGGAGTCCCCAGCTCGCCATGGCGTTCGCCGAGCGGTTCGGGCATCCGGCGCTGACCTGGCTGGAGGACCCGTTGCCCGAGCACTACCTGCGGATCTATCACCGCCTCGCCACCGCCGGCCTGCCCGTGGCCGTAGGCGAGCGGCTGAGGCCGGAGGAAGACCTGCCCATGCTGTTCGACCAGGTGCGGCCGAAAGCGCTCACCATCGACGTCGTCGGCTGTGGCGGGCTCACCCGGGCGGTCGAGATCACCACAGCCGCGCGCAAGGTCGGCGTCCCCGTCTACCCCCACGGCCGCTCGATGGTGCCCGGGATCCACCTGGCGGCGGCCTTCCCCGACGCCGTCCCTGCCGTCGAGTACCGCCGCCAGTGGGAACCCCGGCGTCAGAGCCTCTACGCCGAACCCTGGATACCCGAGCACGGCCACCTTCCCTCGCCCCGAACCCCCGGCCTCGGCACCCAACCACGGAGACCCCAATGACCCGGAGCAGCGAAAGCCTTCCCGTCCGCGGCACGACCCGGCACGACGAACACGGGCTCCTCCTCGTGCTCGAACACCGCCTCGACGGCCACGACACGTTCCTGTCCGGCGAACTCGACCTCGGCGAGGGGCGAGCGCCTGTGCGCATCATCAGCCTCGACGACGTCACCGTCCTGCGGCCGATACACGAGTTGCCGGTGCCGGCGCCCGTGTGGTCGGGCACCCTCCACCTGCCGCACGGACTGCGTCCGCGCACCGTCCCGGTGGATCTCGCGGAGACGGCCCAGGCGCATGGGCGTGACCTGGACGTCCTCGACCAGGCGGAGATGCGCTACGCGCTGACCTTCCTCGGTGAGGCCACCACGGAGTCGATCCGTACAGCGCGCATCGAGGCGATCGTCTCCGCGTTGCCCCTCGCCGGGATCGAGGCCGCCTGATGGAGTCCACCCGACCTCTGGTCAGTCTCGACATCGGAGGCACGCTGGGGAACGCCCAGGGACCGGGCCTCGCCGCTCACCTGGCAGCTGCCTCGCCGCTCGGCCCGAAGCAGGCGCGGAGGATCATGCGTGATGTCCTGCACACCGCGCCCGAGATCACCGACGCGGTGATCGGCCGGGTGTGCAGTGCCCTGAGCATCGAACCCTCGGCCTTCCCCCGAGATCTTCCGGTGGCGCCGCTCGTGCTGTTCCCAGGGACGGTCGAGGCGCTGGAGGAACTCAGCCAGGAGGCAACGGTGGTGACGCTGTCGAACGTCACCTGTACGGAAGCCGACCCCGAGCGGCTCCTCAAGCTCCTCTCCCCTTGGGTCAGCGGCCACTTCCCCTCGTGCCGTACCGGCTACGCCAAGCCGGACTGCCGGGCCTTCTGGACGGTCGCCGACTCCTTCAAGATGCCGCCCTCGCAGATCGTCCACGTCGGCGACGACTGGGAGTGCGACATCCGGGGGGCCACGGCAGCGGGACTGCGCGCCGTCTGGGTCTCCCATGGGCGTACGGTCCCTGACGAGCTGTCACTCGTTGAACATGACGTGCTGGTGGCCAACGATCTCGCTGATGCTGTGCAGCACGTCCGTCACCTACTCGCGCGGAGGCTTTCATGAACTTGTTCACCGGCACCGTCGGCTACTACCGCCAGTACCGTCCGGGTATCCCGGAGGAGGTCGCGGTCGTCCTCGACCAGGCGGCTCCGAAGGGCAGCCCCCGCCGGCTCCTGGACGTCGGCACCGGCACCGGGCTGGTCGCAGAGGCCCTGCTGGGCCGGTTCGACGAGATCATCGCGATCGACAACGACGCCGAGATGCTCGCAGCGGCCGAGTCGGCCCTCCGCCCCGCCCTGCCGGACGGCACTGTCCTGGCTCTCGTCGAGTCCACGGCGGAGGACTTCACGCCTCCGGCGGGCTGGCGCGCCGACCTCGTCACGATCTGCAGGGCCTTCCACTGGCTCGACCAGGCCACCGTCCTGGCGCTCCTTGACGACCAGGTCGCCCCCGGCGGCGCGGTCGCGATCTTCGGGGACAACAGCTTCTGGGCAGCCGACAGCCCCTGGAAGCAGTCCGTGCGCGCGGTCGTTCAGGACTTCCTCGGCGAGGAGCGCCGGGCCGGCGACAGCACCTTCAAGCACCACAACCGGCCTTACAGCGAAATCATGGAGGAGTCCCCGTTCAGCCAGGTCGAAGAGGTCCGGGTGCCGGTCCAGCGGACCTGGACCACCGAGGGCATCCTCGGCTACCTCTACTCGACCAGCTTCGCCGCGCCCCATCTCTTCGGTGACCGCCTCGCCGACTTCGAGACTGCTGTGAAGGCCGCTCTTGCCGAGCACAGCAGCAACGGCATCTTCCCTGAGGACAACGAGTTCCTCATCCGGATCGGCCGCCGGAGTAATACATGACCCAAGTCGGAACGGCTGCTCGGCGGTTCGGCCGGCTGGCCGCACCGGACGTAGCTGCCGAGCTTGGTGCTGGGTCGGTGCTGTGCCTGCCGATCGGGTCCTTCGAGCAGCACGGCCCCCACCTGCCGTTGAACACGGACACGGTCATCGCGGAACAGTTCACCGCCCGGCTGATCGAGCGCTACGGCGAACGCCACGACCTGTGGACGTTGCCAGCGATCCCCTACGGCCTGTCGCTTGAGCACGCGTGGTCGCCTGGGACGGTCTCGCTGCGGGTGGCGAGCTTCATGTCGCTGCTCGACGCGGTCGTCGGTGGCTACGTCCGGGCTACCCCTGCTCGGACCCTTCTGGTCGTCAATGGTCACGGCGGCAACCGCGGCATCCTGGAGGCCGCGCTCTACGAGCTACAGGACCGGTACGCGCTCGCTGCCTGCGTGGTCCACCCGAGTTCGCTGACGGCCTTCCGGCCTGCGGGTGAGCTTCCGGAGATTCACGCAGGCCTTCGCGAGACCTCCCTCATGCTCGCTCTCGCCCCCGAGGCCGTCCAGCTCGACCGGCTCCCAACGGACTTCGCCGCCGATGGCGAGCGCCGCAGGGAGATCAACCGGTTGGTGCTCGACCGTGGGACGACCTGGCCATGGAGCTCCGGCGACACCGCCATCGCGGCCTGCGGAGTGATCGGCGGCGACCCACGCGCAGCCTCCGCCGACGTCGGCCACACGATCATCGAGAGCGTCCTGGACGCGGCCGCTGACGTTCTCACCCGGCTCTCCCTTCACCGCCCGTAGAGGCCCGCCCTCGTCAGGAGATTCCATGGCTCTCAACGCTGCTGAGAAGAGCGCCTTCGTACGCGACGGCCTGGTCATCAAGCGCGGCGCCGTTGCCCTCGACCTCATCGCTCGCGCCCGCTCACTCGTCGACGACTGGTGCCGGGAGTCGATGGACCCCACCCTCATCAGCTCTTACACCCAGCGCACCTTCGCCCCCGAACTCGGCAGTCACCCCGATCTGCTGGGCCTCTTCGCCGAATCTGGGGCGGCCACCCTCGCCGGTGAGCTGGTCGGAGAGTTCCAGCCCGTCACGACCACGCAGATCCAGATCCGCATCCCTGAATCGCAACTCCCCAACGGGCAGCCCGAGAAGGCGATGCATGTCGACGGCGTCGCATGTCCCCACCTCGATCCCGACGAGCTGCGGACCTTCTCGCTGCTCGTCGGGGTGGTGCTCTCCGACGTCACCGACCCGGACGGCGGAGCACTGCGCTACCAGCCCGGCGGGCACCTGACCATGTCCGAGTGGTTCCGCGAGCAGTGGTCCCTCGGCATCACCGACCAGGTCCCTCCGGACGTCGACGCACGGACTGGGATGCCGTTCCTCGGGGCGCCAGGGGACGTCCTGCTCATGCACCACCTCGTGCCTCACGCTGTGGGTCGCAACCTCAGCCACGAGCCCAGGGTCATGGCGTACTTCCGCGTTTCGAACCTCGTCCACACCGAGCACCGGCTCCAGGCTCTCCAGAACCCGTGGCTGGACTACCCCGGTCTTGCCGATCTGCATCCAACCGAGGCGGCCTCTTAGGAGCATCCCCGTCCTCCTGGCCGAGCCTCCGGCAGAGGCACATCGCCGGGCCCGGCCGGGTCCAACTCACCGATCTCGAAAAGGGAGTGTCCATGCAGCCGATCCCACTTGATCAGCTCGACCGAGCGGCCCGCGCGCTTGAGGCCGGCGAGCTGGTCATCGTCCCCACCTCGCGCTGGTACATGATCTGTGCCGACGCGACCAACACGCGTGCCTGCCGAAGCATCTTCGAGGGCAAGCAGAGGCCCTCCGGCAAGTCCCTCGTCCTCGTTACCCCGTCCCTGACGGACTGCGAGCAACGCTTCACGCTCTCCGACGAAGCCCGCAGGCTTGCCGACGCTTTCTGGCCCGGCGATCTGGCTCTCCTTCTGCCGTGGCGCGACCCCGACGAGGGTGCCCGGCACTCAGCAGTCGGTGCTCCCGCCCTCGTCACCAACGCTCCAGGTGCACTCGGGGCGGTGGCATCGTTGACCCACACGCCCATCGCCGCGACCACCGTCAACATCTCCGGAGATGCGGGCATCGACGCGCGCGGGCCTGCGATCTCACCCGAGGAGGTCGCCGACTTCCTCGGCCTCACCGGAGTCAAGGCGACCGTAATCCTGGACGGCGGAGTCTGCCCAGCTGCCAACCACCTCACGATCGTCGACTGCTCGAAAGCCGACGCCCGCCTTGTCCGGGCCGGCCTCGTGCACGAACGCGCCGTTTCGGCAGTGCTCAGGCGCGAGATCCTTGCCTGAACGGAGCCAACGGGATGCCGCTCTCACCGTCACGGGTGCCATGCTCTGGCATAGAACTATGTACTCGCCCCGTAGGGCCGTTCGCTGCGCTGGCGAACGGACCTACGGGCTGTCAGGGCTCAAGCGTTGAGGTATGTACCTCGGAAGAGCCCGTCGAAGCCGAGGCCCCGGTACATCTGGTCGAAGTCGTCCCACTCCCGTTCGGGCCCGCTATATGCGTCGCCGAAGTCCTCGGTTTCCAGGTCGTGTTCGTGCCATTCGTGGGCGCAGCGGCATCGGACGAAGACGAGCTGGCGGACGCGGATCAGGAGCCAGTCTCGGGTGGCGCCGCAGGCGGTGCAGGTGATGACGATGCCGCGCGGGTTGAGGGGTTCGGGGTGGGGGACGGCGAGGGTGACGGCTTGGCCGGGAATGGGCTCGGGGCTGTTCGGGATGGGGTTGGTCATGGGCGCCCTTCTGGTCGGGTGATCGCGGTGGAACCGACAGAAGGACGCCCTGGCAAGGTCTGTTCCCGGACCCGTCAGAAGACATCAAAGCGACATCAACTGCCGGGCACGGGAAGGTTCCTGTGCCCGGCAGTTGATGTGGTCAACGCCTGGGGCGGGCCGTCGGCGTAGTCGGCGCTGGCGGTGGCGGGATGGCCGGGGTCACCGACCCGGCGGCTGTGCGGCCGGTGGCCGTTGTCCTTGCGAGTGCCGCTCCGGTTCGCCTTTCTTCGCTGGTCGCGGGTGGTGCGGCGGGGAGGCCAGCGTCGCGGCGGATGCGCCAGGTGAGGACGGCAGCGGGCGAGTCGGCGCTGGCGAGTTCGCGGCGCGTGGTGGCCTGCTGGATCAGGGCTGCCGGGTCGTGGCCGGCTGCTTCGGCCTCGGCGAGGGTAGCGGCGAGCGCCGGCCAACCGCCCTCTCCCAGGACCCGGACGGCCTGGCTGGCGGGCACGGCTGCTCGGACCGCCTCGGAGTAGCGGTCCCTGGTCGGTTGGGGCAGCTGTTGTCCTCGGACGTCGAGGACGGCCAGCGGGGTGGTGGCGTGGCGGGTGTAGGCGGTGCGCAGGTGGTCGGCAGCGGCGCGTGCGGTGGCGGCCTGGCGCTGGTGGCCTTGGGCAGCGTGCCACTTGGCGATGAGGATGGCGAGCAGGACGAGGCTGGACAGCATGGTGGCTGCTGCGGCGCCGTCTTCGCCGCGGCCGAGGGCCGGCCCGGCGTTGAGGACGGTGCGGGCGGCCGAGCGCATCGCGCGCAGGTCACTGCCTGCAGCGCGGGTGTGGGCGTGGGCGGTGTACTCGAGTGCGCGGGCGGCCTGGTTGATCTCCTTCCTGCTGAGGGTGGTGCTGGTGAGGGCGAGGGCGTCGAGGACCTCGATTCCGCCACTGACGGTGGCGGCGGCCCGGTCGGCGGGCTGGTCGTCGGCGAGGTTGGCGAGGGCGTGGTCGATCGTGGTGCTGGCCTGGCGGCGGCTACCGGCTGGCCAGGTGCGCTTGTCCGGGTCGGGGTAGGCCAGCTTGTCGATGCCAACTGCGAAGCGGGCATGGATCTTGGGCAGCGTGAGGTCGGCTGCGAGCTTACTGCCGGAGAACCACACCAGGCCGTCCGAGCCGCGGTCTCCGGGCACAGCGAACTTGTAGCCGGTCGCGTCACCCGACGGTGCGCGGCGGACGCCGTAGCGGATGCCCTGCTCAGTGAGCCGGGCCAGGAACTCCTCCTCACTGGCGGCGCCCGCGAGGGCCCGCCGGACTGAGGTGCGCAGGCGGTCGCGGGCAGGCTCTTGGCGGCCGAGGCGCTGGGCCTTGTGCAGCTCCTTGCCGGTGGCGCGCTTGGGGGTGGCAGCCCGGTATTCGCGGGTGCGGGTCTCGGAGAGGTCGACAAGCCCGTACTCGCGCTCGATCTTGGTGAGTTCGTCTTCGACTCGGTACTGGTCGCCTCGTAGGCGGGCCTGGGTGAGGTCGGCGCGCACGACGGTGGCCAGGATGTGGATGTGGTCGTCGGCGTGCCGCACGGCGATCCAGCGGCAGCCGTCCGGGTCGCCGTCGGGTGCGATGCCTGCGGCGGCCACGATCCGGCGTGCGATGGCGCCCCATTCCTCGTCGCTGAGGATCCTGTCGCTGCCGTCGGCGCGCACGGGCCGGTGGTAGACGTGCTTGGCGACCGGCCTGCCGTAGCGAACCACATGCAGGTCGAGCGCGTCGCGCAGCTGACCGAGGATGGCGTCCGGGTCGCCCGGATCGCGGCCCGGGTCGGGGGCGAAGCCATCCCAGGACGCGACGATGTGCGCATCGGTGTGCTCGTTGTTCTCGCCGGGACCGAAAAGGTAGTTGAGCGCACCGATCGTCCTGGACCCACGTACGGGCTTGCTGATCATCGGCGCTTCGTTTTCGCCAGCCGCATCGCCGACGCGTCGACCTCCGCGACCGCCGCGCGGACCTCGACAACCAGGGCCAGGGTCGTGTCGAGGACGACCGTCGCGGGACCCGGCTCGACGTCGGCGCCCGCGTTGAGGCGGTAGGCGATCTGGTTGGCGTTGTTGCCGACCGGTGCGAGCTGACCGCGTGCCATGTCGAGTGCCGTGATGGCCCGCTCTAGATGCTCGTCTCGGGTGGTGATGCTGGCGAAGTCCTCGGCCAGCGCCTTGCGGACGAGGTAGTCAGCCACGTTCAGCTCAGCTGCGGCAGCCAGCTGCTCGATCTGCGTCTTCTGCTCGTCGGTGCAGCGAAAGCCGAGCTTCTTCGTCTTGGGGTTCTCGCTGTCACGGCGGCGACGCTTCGCGGCGCGCTGCGTACGGCTGGCGGCACGCGAAGCAGGGCTGACGACTGTGCGCGGCAGCACGTCGGTGATGAACGCGGACGGCGAGTTGGCGGGCTTCTCCTCCTTCGCCGCGCCCTCGCGGTGAAGGCCCGGTGTTGCCGAGTGCGCCCTCGCGCTCGGCAACACCGGCTCGTCCACGCCCCCCTGGGCGTGGGCGTCCGCGTACGTGGCCCCGTAGGGGCCTCGTACGCACTCGCTTGCTCCGCCAGGAGCCGAGTTGGTGAACGCCTTACGCCACAGGGCCTTCAGCGTAAGGGACTTGGCGGGCTGCTCGGCGTTGCTCGGGGTGGTGCGCTGGTGGTGGGTCACGGATGCTCTCTGATCGGGTTGGTGGGTCGGCTTGTGCGGTCCGGGGCGGACGCGGGCCATGGTCGGGGTGATGAGCGGTTTGGCCGTGCCGGATGCGCGGTGTAGAGGCGGCGGTACGGGATTCCGGTGTCCGGGGCGTGGGGGGGGGGGGGGGGGGGGGGGGGTGATGGCGGACTTCCGCTGGCCGTCTTCCGGTTGCGCGCGGTGTCCAGCTGATCGGGGCGGGCCGGTCGGCAGGGTGTGGGCGGTCAGTCGGCCGTGGGGTGAGGGCGGCCAGCCTTGGGGTCCCAGCGGAGGCGGAGGTCGTTCATCAGCTCGGTGAGGCGGTTGCTGGCGAGCGGGAGGCCAGCGTCGCGGATGGCCTGCTCGACGACCGTGCGGGTGAGCTTGCCCTCGGCGGTGGCGGCTTGGAGGCCGATCTCCCGCAGCTGCTTCATCTTGGCGCCGGGCGGTCGGCCGAGCGGCTTGTCCCGCCCGCCGGTGGGCTCCTCGCCGACCTGCCCGGACTGCTCTTCTGCCGGGGTGTCCCGAGGGTGAACCAGTGGGTCGTCGTTCTGTGCCGGGTGGGAGTCGTCGAGGGCGTCGCTCCACTCGTCGGGCAGGACTCCGGCGGCGGACACCAGCGTCAGCATCGCGTTGTCGTCGCCGACCGGCAGATGCGGTTCGGTGTCCTGCGCGTGGTCGGTGGCCGCGTACCCGTCGCCGGTCTCCTCGGTCTGCTCGCTCTCCCCGGCGTGCCCGGTGTGCCTGGGGTTGGGAGGGCCGGGTTCGGTGGGGCCCGCGGTGGTCGGGGTGTGGAGGTCGCGCAGGAGTCCGGGGCCGACGCTGCACCAGCCGAGGAGGAGGACGGGGGCGACGATGTCGAGGCAGGCGCGGCCGTACTGCCCGGCGAGGACGGGCTCGGCGGTGTTGAGGGCGAGGGTGAGCAGGCCGCACAGGTGCATCAGGCGGGTGGCGGGGCGGAGTAGGCCGGGGTGGGTGCCGGTGGCGGCGAGGTGGTGCAGGGCTATGAGGAGGCCGGCGACGGAGAGGTCGACCATCGGGGCGATCAGCGGTGCGACGGGGCGTGAGACGCCCAGGCGCAGGGCGAGGGCCCAGACGTTGCCGAAGGAGAAGGTGAAGGCGAGGACGGCGGTGGTGGCCATCACGGCGGTGATGGTGGTGCGGGCGAAGGCGCCGGAGCCGGTCGGCGGGGCGGTGGGCATGCGGGCGGGGTCCTTGCGGTGGTGAGGGGCTTGTGGGTTTGCCGTCTTGGCCGTCTTGCCGTTGCATCCGCAGGTCAGGGCGGGTACGGCAGGGGCGGGCGCGGCTGGCCGGTGGCGTCTTGGACGTGGGGCGGTGGCTTCCCGGTACGGGATCGCTTCCGTCTTGGGACGGCGATCCGTCTTGGCGGTAGGCCGTCTGAGCTGCGGTTTTACGGCAGGGACGGCTGGGACGGCACAAGACGGGTGTCGTTGCCGTCCCGGCGGGGCCKGCCGTCGGCGCGGTTGGTGCGCGCGGCGGCAGGCCAGTTGCGGTGTCGGCTGGTGTGTCGTCTTGGGCGTGGTTGCCGTCTTGGCCTGATGTGGTGTGACCTGCGCAGTTACGGCAGGGACGGCAGCCACGGGATGGCGGTCAGGTTCTGGCGCCCTGGTCCTGGCCCGTGCTCGCGTTGGGGGCGAGGGGGTGGACGGCGGGGCAGTAGCGCCGCCAGGCGTCGGTGAACTTGTGGCGCAGGTAGCCCTTGCGCTGGGTTCCGTCGCCGATGCGCACGTTGCCGGAGGAGATGCCGAACTCGCGGAGCATCGCGCCGAGCCCGCGCGGGTTCAGCCCGCCCCGGCCGGATTCGGCCCAGGGGGCCTCGGGGTCGCTGGTCAGGGCGAAGAGCAGCTGGTCGGTGGTGATGCTGTCCGGTTCGCCGTTGGTGTGGAAGATCCGCCGGATGTCGGCGAGGATCCGCGCGCCGCCGGGGCTGTCCTCCTCGGTCTGGACCTCGGCGTCGACCATGCGCCTGCACGCCTGGCGGGCCAGGCGCGGCCAGGGTCCTCCGGCGAGGTCGGCGATGATCACCAGGGGTTCCCAGGTGTCGGCGGCGCGGTCCTCCACCGGCATCGCGGGCTCCAGCAGCAGGGCCCGCTCGGCCAGCGGGGCGGTCCACTGGGAGATCCGGTCGCGGATGGCGTGCAGGGCGGGCCTGTCGCGCATCGTGCGGTACGGCGCGACGCGCTCGCCCTCGGCCCTGCGGCGCATCCGGATCACGATGGAGCGGTCCATGATCGTGTCGGGGAGGTCGCCGATCCCGGCGATGGCCGCCATGGCGAAGGTATGGAAGCGGCGCGGGGTGTGGTCGTTGCCGACCACGCGCAGCACGTAGCGGTCGCGCTGGTGCCCGGCGTTGAGCAGGCCGCGCATCTCCTCGTTCTTCTCGGCCATCTTCGGGCTGCCGAAGATCGTGTCGGCCTCGTCGACGAGCAGGGTGGGCGGCTCCTCGGTGATGGAGCGGAAGACCGCCGCAGGGGTCGAGTTGACCGTCAGCACCGGCTGGTGCACCGTCTCGGTGAGGACGTCGAGCAGGCGGGACTTGCCGCAGCGCTTCGCCGGGCCGACGACCGCCAGGCGCGGGGCGTGCTGCCACGAGCCCTGCAGGTGGGTCGCCGCCACCCACAGAGTGGCGGCGACCAGGGCCTCTTCGGAGGGCAGGATCACGAACGTGGCGATCAGCGCCTTCAGCTCCGCGAGTAGGTCGGCGCCCTCGGTCACCTCGGCGTCCGGCATCAGGTCGATCCCGGAAGGGGCGGCGGGCTCCGACGGTGTGGGGTCGGCCTTCTGTCCACAGGCTGTGGACGCCCCGGGCCGGAGGTGGGGCAGGTAAGTGCCGGGCTCGCCGGCCTTGGCGACGGGCGGCCAGTTGGTGGTGGCCGCTGTCGGGCTGGGGGCTGCGGGGGCGGGGAGGGAGGCAGTACTCTCGGTCATGGAGATCCTCACTCGGCGGATCCGGGGGGCAACCCGGTCCGCCGTTGGTCGACTGTCCTGGGATGGGCGGTGGCGAGATTTCCGATCAGCCCTCGGCGTTCGTAGCGCCGGGGGCTTCGTGTTTTTCGGGACACTAGGGTCGCCGTGCGACCTGGTGTAACCTCCCTTGGGTTGAGTTCTTTATGCTGGCAGGATCATGTGTAGCACCCTTTGCGACCCTCAGTCAAGCGATAGGGGGGTAAGAATTTCAACCTCCTTCCGCATACAGGCTGGCTGAGCCAGTCGTGAAGAGCGTGTGATGAATCGATCCAACCGCTTGCAGGTTGGCATCTCCATGCTGGTATGGTCTATCCAGGGTCGCGTCGCGCCGTCACGCAATCGAGAGGAGGTTGGTATGGTCAACCCCATGGTGCATCGCTTCACGCCCCTGGAGGGCGAGGCCCTGGTGGCCCACAACCTGAAGGTCCTGCGCAAGGCCGCCCGCCTCTCCCAGGAGGACGTGGCCGAGCGCATGACCCGGCTCGGCTTCAAGTTCCACCAGACCCAGATCGCCAAGATCGAGAACGGCACCCGCCCGGTGCGGTTCGACGAGGTGGTCGGCCTGGCCAAGGCGCTCAGTGTCCCGGCGGGAAATTTCATGACCGAGGCCGTGGCCGGCCCCGATGAGCCGGACTACGAGCTGCAGGAGGCCGGGTATGAGGTCCAGAAGGCCGAGCAGGAGTGGAGAACCGCCCGCGATCTGGAGCAGGCGGCCAGCGCCCGGCTGCATGAGGCCGAGCGCAAGTACGACGAGATCGCCGAACGCCTCGCGGCCCAAGGCATCGACGTCGGCAGCACCGGGTCCGAGTGGTACCCGGCCCCCAACTCTCCAGACGACCCGCTCCGCAAGGAGCCGGACGCCGACCGGTAGGCCCGCACGTTCAACCTCCCTTGGGTTGCGACGACTTCGTGGGCCCATCGTCACCAACACCCCGGCTCGCAACCTAAAACGGCCGACCCGGCCCACCTGCCCAAGATCGTTCTAGGTTGCGGGCCGGGAGTCGCCGTAAGGTGCCCACTCCGCCCGCAACCGACCCCCGCTGCCCGACCCCCGGCGCTACGAACGGCGAGGGCCGATAAGCAGCTGTCTTCAGTCCACCGCCCATCCCAACAGTCGCCACAGCGGCGCGTTGCCCCGCGCCGCTGGGAGGAATGCCCATGCCTGAAACGCCCCTGTCTCTCTCGCGCCTTGCTGGCGCAGTCGGCCTCACGGAGCACCAGCTCCTTGCCCTCGTCGCCCACTGCGGCACCGGGATGCCGGACCCGACACTCGTCGCCCTCACCGTGGAAGAGGCCGCCCGCCGACTGGGCGTCGGCCGGACGACGATGTACGCCCTCGTCGCCTCCGGCGAGATCCCGTCCGTGACGATCGGCCGCCTGCGCCGCGTCCCCGCCGAGGGGCTCAAGGAGTACATAGCCGCTCGCTCTCAGGCCGCCGATCCGACCGTCGCTCTCGCGGCCTGAAGGGGGTACCGATGGCGAACACCCGCAAGCCCAACGGCGACTCCTCGATCTACGAGGGCAGCGACGGCCGTTGGCACGGCCGCGTCACCGTCGGCGTCAAGGACGACGGCACCCCCGACCGCCGCCACGCCAGCGCCAAGACCCGCACCGAGGTCACGGCCAAGGTCCGCAAGCTGGAGAAGCTGCGCGACGACGGGACTGTGCCCAAGGCCGGACAGAAGTGGACCGTCGGCAAGTGGCTGACCCACTGGATCACGGCGATCATCCCCGGCACCGTCGGCGAGAACACCTACGCTGGCTACGAGGTCGCCGTCCGCGTCCACCTCGTCCCCGGCCTCGGCGCCCACCGCCTGGAGAAGCTGGAGCCCGAGCACCTGGAGCGCTTCTACAAGAAGATGCAGGCCGGTGGCAGCGCGGCCGGTACCGCCCACCAGGCCCACCGCACCGTCCGGGTAGCGCTCGGCGAGGCCATCCGACGCGGTCACCTGGTCCGCAACGTCGCCACGATCGCCAAGCCCCCGAAGCTCGACGAGGAAGAGGTCGAGCCCTTCGAGGTCGAGGAAGTCCAGACGCTCATGGAGACTGCGCACAAGCGCCGTAACTCGGCCCGATGGATCTTCGCGCTCGCCCTCGGCCTGCGCCAGGGCGAGGTGCTCGGACTCCAGTGGAAGGACATCGACTTCGTCCGCGGCATCGCCTGGGTCAGGCGCGGCCGGCTGCGGCCCAAGTACGCGCACGGCTGCGGCGACCTCTGCGGACGCAAGCCCGGCTTCTGTCCCCAGAAGGTCCCGATCCGCAGGGAGACCAAGGACACCAAGTCGAGGGCTGGCCGTCGACCGGTGCCCATCCCTGAGCCGCTCGCCGTGGTCCTTCGGCAGCACAAGGAGGAGCAGGAGCGCGAACAGGCCCTCGCGCGCGACCTGTGGGTGGACAAGGGTTACGTGTTCACCTCCGAGGTCGGCGAGCCGCTGAACCCCAGCACCGACTACCACCACTGGAAGCGGCTCCTACGCGAGGCGGGCATCCGAGATGGCCGCCTGCACGACGCCCGGCACACCGCCTCGACCGTCCTGCTCCTGCTCGGCGTGCCGGAGCGGATCGTCATGGCGATCATGGGCTGGTCCTCGACCTCGATGGCCCAGCGCTACCAGCACGTCACCGACCCCATGCTGCACGATGTCGGCCAGAAGATCAGCGGCCTGCTCTGGGGTGGAGCGATTGACGGCACCGATCCTGGCGAGCACGCGGCTTGATGAGCTGGCCAGGGCTGAGTGCTTCGACTGCGAGGTCGGAGCACTCGGCCTGCTCGGCCAAACCCGGCCGGATTCAATGTCAGTGGACGCCACTACCCTCCGGCCATGAGACGCTCCTTGACGGATGCTCAGGCGATCTGGGCGCTGAAGCAGTACGAATCCCGTGAGCTGACTCAGACGCAGATCGCCGAAGCCCTCGGCGCCACGCTGTCGCGGATCAACCAACTGGTGAATGGCAAGACGTACCGGCATCTCCAGGGCACTGAAGGTCAGCGGGTCACCGATGGCGGGGTCCTTTACGGCCTGAAGGAGACTCCCGAGCGTCGCCGCTACCGCGAGGCCCTGATCTGGGATCAGATTGACCGTTCCGGCAGCCCGGGCGCCTGCTGGCTGTGGTCTGGGACGACTCGCAATCGCTACGGGTGGGCTCCGTCTGGTCAGAATCTGGTCGGCTCGCCATCTGCTCACGTGGTCGCGTACACCCTTGCTTACGGCCTTGCCGAAGCGCCCGTGGGCCTTCTGCTGCGGCACCTGTGCGACAACCGCTCCTGTTGCAACCCCGCGCACCTGCGTCCGGGCAGCCAAGCAGAGAACAACCGAGACCAGGCCCGCGCCAGACGGGAAGGCCGCATGGCCGGCCCGACCGTTCCCCGGGTAGTGGACGACCCCGAGTTGCCCCCGCCCGGCGGGTGGAGTGTCCCTGAGGAAACCGACATGGTGGCCCTCGAACGTGCGGCCAGGACCTCGGAGTTCCGTGCCCAGGTGGACTCCTCCGGCGGCCCGGAGGCGTGCTGGCCGTGGACGGGGAAGCCTCGCAACAAATTCGGCTACGGCTTCATGCGGTTCGACGGCCAGAACACGCCCCCCGCTCACCGGATCGCCTACGTGCTCGCCCGCGGTCTGTCCCTTGCAGATATCCGCGGCCGACATGTCCTCCATAAGTGCCCTGAGGCAGCCCATCGGAACAACTGCAACAACCCTGCTCACCTGAAGCTCGGTGACCAAGCCGAGAACATGGCGGACAAGCGGTTGCACGGCACCATGCCTATGGGCGAGAAGCACCACATGGGCCAGCGGTACCCGGACGAGCTGATCGAGCGTCTGCGGTGGCGCTTCTGGCATCCGGCAGGAGAGCAGCCCACGCAGACTGCTCTCGCCAAGGAGGCTGACGCTCCGCTCGGGGTCGTGAGCGGGTGGCTGAAGGGGCAAACTCGCCGTGAGGCGGGCGGGCCGATCGGACCCGACCTCGATCCCAGGCAGGGTCATCTTTTTTGATCAGAAGGAACGCGGGTGGATGCCGTTCCTCCAGATCACGTAGGTCGTCTCCCCCAGGGCCCAGAATCGCAACTGAGACCAAAACTGAGACCACGGCACGACGAAGGCCCCGACCGCKGGGCGGTSGGGGCCTTCGTTATGGCTGGTCAGCCATGGCGGAGGATACGAGATTCGAACTCGTGAGGGGTTGCCCCCAACACGCTTTCCAAGCGTGCGCCCTAGGCCACTAGGCGAATCCTCCGTGGGAGAGCTTAGTACATGTTCGGGGGTGCTCGCGACCACCCATCCGCAGGTGGGTGGGGGTGGTGGCCTGCGGATGGGGGAGGTGGGGTGGTGGTACGGCTTCGGTCGCGGATCCGCTACTCTTGGGGCAGCCCCTCGTGTGGCGTTATCTCTCTGAACTCCCCCAGGGCCGGAAGGCAGCAAGGGTAGGAGGGCTCTGGCGGGTACACGAGGGGTCCTTGCGTTTCCGGGGGGACCGCGTTTGTCCGCCTGTCCCGATATCGTCGGGGGTGTGTCCCTAGCCCTGTACCGCCGCTATCGCCCCGAGACTTTCGCCGAGGTCATCGGGCAGGAGCACGTGACCGCTCCGCTCCAGCAGGCCCTGCGCAACAACAGGGTCAACCATGCCTACCTGTTCAGTGGCCCGCGCGGGTGCGGGAAGACGACCAGTGCGCGCATCCTGGCCCGCTGCCTGAACTGTGCGCAGGGCCCGACGCCGACCCCGTGCGGTGAGTGCCAGTCCTGTACGGACCTGGCGACCGGGGGGCCCGGGTCGATCGACGTGATCGAGATCGACGCAGCCTCGCACGGTGGTGTGGACGACGCGCGTGACCTGCGGGAGCGGGCGTTCTTCGCGCCGGTGCACAGCCGGTACAAGATCTTCATTCTGGACGAGGCGCACATGGTGACCTCGGCCGGCTTCAACGCGCTGCTGAAGGTGGTGGAGGAGCCGCCGGAGCACCTCAAGTTCATCTTCGCGACGACCGAGCCGGAGAAGGTGATCGGGACGATCCGGTCCCGTACGCACCACTACCCGTTCCGGCTGGTGCCGCCCGGCACGCTGCGGGACTACCTGGCACAGGTCTGCGAGCGGGAGCAGATCGCGGTCGAGGACTCGGTGTTCCCGCTGGTGGTCCGGTCCGGGGCCGGTTCGGTCCGGGACTCGATGTCGGTGATGGACCAGCTGCTCGCGGGGGSGGGGGAGGGTGGCGTCACGTACCCGATGGCCACCGCGCTGCTCGGGTACACCGACTCGGTGCTGCTGGACGAGGTGGTGGACGCGTTCGCCGTGCAGGACGGGGCGACGGTGTTCCAGGTGGTCGACCGGGTGGTCGAGGGTGGCCACGACCCGCGGCGGTTCGTCACGGATCTGCTGGAGCGGCTGCGTGACCTGGTGATCCTGGCGACCGTGCCGGACGCGGGGGAGAAGGGGCTGATCGACGCTCCGGCCGACCGGGTCGCGATCATGCAGGCCCAGGCGGACCGGTTCGGGCCGGCCGATCTGAGCCGGGCGGCCGACCTGGTCAACACCGGACTGACCGAGATGCGGGGGAACTCCGCGCCGAGGCTTCAGCTGGAGCTGATCTGCGCCCGGGTGATGCTGCCGGGCGCGTACGGGGACGAGCTGTCGCTGCAGGCGCGACTGGACAAGCTGGAGCGGCGGGCGGCGGCGGGTGGTTTCGCGGCGCCGCAAGCCCAGCAGGTCCAGCAGGTCCAGCAAGCCCAGCACGTCCAGCAGGCTCCGCCGGTGCAGGCCGTCGCGGCCCCGGCGCCGGTGCTTCAGGCGATGCCCGCGCCGGTCCAGCAACAGCCCGCCCCGCCGGTGGAGGTGACGCCGAGTCAGCCTGCTGCTGCGCCCGGCGCGTGGCCGATCGCGCGCAGCTTCACGTCCGCCGGTGCGCCGGCGCAGGAGGTCCCGGCGCCCGCCCCCGTGCCGGTGGCACCGGCACCGCAGGCCCAGTCCCCGGCACCGCAGCAGCAACAACAGCAGCCGACGGCCGGTCAGCCTTCGGTCTCCGCCCAGCAGGGCGCGGGCCAGGTCCGTCAGCTCTGGCCGCAGATCCTGGAGGCGGTGAAGAACCGCCGCCGCTTCACCTGGATCCTGCTCAGCCAGAACGGCCAGGTCGCGGGGTTCGACGGCAGCACCCTGCAGGTCTCGTTCATCAACGCGGGCGCTCGCGACAGCTTCGTCGGCAGCAACAGCGACGACGTGCTGAAGCAGGCGCTGGCCGACGCCCTCGGGGTGGACTGGCGGGTCGAGTGCATCGTCGACCCGTCCGGCGGCACCAGCGGTGGCGTGGCCGGCGGCACCGGGACCACCCCGCCGTCGACCGCAAGCTGGGGCGCCCCGCAGCAACAGAGTCAGCAGCAGCCCGCGCGCCCCGCACCGGTGCAGGCCGCCCCGCCGCAGGTCCAGCCGACGCCGCCCCCGCAGCAGGCGGCAGCCCCGTCCGCGCCGGCCCAGGCGCCCACGCCGATCCGCGCGCCCGCGCCGGTCGAGGGGCCGCCGGCGGACGAGTACCCGCCGGACGACTACGACCTGGAGGGCGACGCCAGCTTCACCGGCCCCTCGCCGACTCAGGTCGACCAGGGGGCGAACAGCCAGGAGCTGATCGTCCGTGAGCTGGGGGCCACGGTCCTGGAGGAGATTCACCACAACCGCTGAGCCCCGCCGACGTAGGCTCGGGTCGGAAGCTTTCCGCAGTCGTACAGGTAAGTACAGGTAAGTCGTACAGGTACAGGAGTGAGCCGTGTTCCCTGGTGGTGGCCAGCCCAATATGCAGCAGCTGCTGAAGCAGGCGCAGAAGATGCAGGAGGAGCTCGCCAAGGCGCAGCGCGAGCTGGCGGAGGCGCACGTCGCCGGTTCGGCGGGCGGCGGTCTGGTCGAGGTGACGGTGACCGGTGCGGGTGAGCTGGTGGCGCTGACCATCGCGCCGGCCGCGGTCGACCCGGAGGACACCGAGACGCTGGCGGACCTGATCCTGGCCGCCGTCCGGGACGCCAACGCGACGGCGCAGAAGATGCAGGCCGAGCGGATGGGCCCGCTGGCCCAGGGCCTGGGCGGCGGGATCCCCGGTCTGCCGTTCTGACGCTCCTTCGGCGGAGCGCTTGCGGAGTGCTTACGGAGCGTTCACGGAGCGAGATTTATGGTGAGTCGGGCGTCGGACGGTGTGTCCGGCGCCCGATTCGTTGGATGATGGCACCGGAGCCGACGGCACCGCCGGCGGCCAGGGCCCGAGGGAAGGCGCGAAGTTGTACGAGGGCGTGGTTCAGGACCTGATCGACGAACTGGGCAGGCTGCCCGGCGTCGGGCCCAAGAGCGCGCAGCGGATCGCCTTCCACGTGCTGCAGGCCGACCCGGTGGACGTACGTCGGCTGGCGCACGCGCTGCTGGAGGTCAAGGAGAAGGTCCGGTTCTGCGTGGTCTGCGGCAACGTCGCGGAGGCCGAGCGGTGCCGGGTCTGCCTGGACCAGCGGCGCGACCTCGCGGTGATCTGCGTGGTCGAGGAGCCCAAGGACGTGGTGGCGGTGGAGCGGACGCGTGAGTTCCGCGGCCGGTACCACGTGCTGGGTGGCGCGATCAGCCCGATCGAGGGCATCGGCCCGGACGACCTGCGGATCCGCGAGCTGATGACCAGGCTTGCGGACGGCACGGTGACCGAACTGATCCTGGCCACCGACCCCAACCTGGAGGGGGAGGCGACCGCCACCTATCTGGCCCGGCTGTGCAAGCCGATGGGCCTGAAGGTGACCCGGCTGGCTAGCGGCCTGCCGGTCGGTGGGGACTTGGAGTACGCCGACGAGGTCACCCTCGGACGGGCCTTCGAAGGGAGACGACTTCTCGATGTCTGAGCAGCCCAGCAGCACCCAACCCAGCACGCACCCCAGCAACGGCGCCCAACCCGGCAACAGCGGGCACAAGCACGAGCCGGACGACTTCGCGGTGCAGATCGCGGACTCGGTGGAGAGCTTCGTGCTCGCGGTGACCGAGGTCGCCAAGGGCGACGAGCCGGGCAGCGTGGTCTCGCTGCTCCTGCTGGAGGTCTCGCAGCTCCTGCTGGCCGGTGGCCGGATGGGCGCGATCGAGGACGTCGTGCCCGAGGACCGGTTCGAGCCGGACGCGGGCCCGGAACCGGACGGGGTCGAGCTGCGGGAGCGGCTGGCCGCGCTGCTCGCGCCGATCGACGTCTACCACGAGGTCTTCGACCCGTACGGGCCGCCGGAGAAGCCGAGCGCGTTCCGGATCTCGGACGATCTGGCGGGCGTGGTGGCCGAGCTGCGGCACGGTCTGACGCACTACCAGGAGGGCCGGGTCAGCGAGGCGCTCTGGTGGTGGCAGTTCTCGTACCTGTCCAGCTGGGGTTCGACCTGTACGGCGGTGCTTCGGGCGCTGCAGTCGCTGATCGCGCACGTCCGGCTGGACAGCCCGATCGGTGCGGCGGCGGACGGTGCGGACATCGACGACGACGGGCTGACGGACGAACAGCTGGGGCAGCAGGCGGGCGACTTGATGGCCGCCGAGCTCGGTCTGTAGCCGGCACCACGGTAAACAGCGCCACGCCGGTGTGACGAAGCAGTCACCGCGCGGGCGACGGAGTGAAATCCGAGGTGTCGCGCCCCCCTCCCCGGCAATTCTCCGGGGAGGCCGGGTGCGGCCCGCAGACCTGCCGGTCCGGCCGGGCGGACCCCTGCCCACCTCGTGATATCCGCGTCTCATCATATGGAAACCGCCGGTCGGGCCCAGGCCGCTCGCTAGACTGGCGCCGACCGCAGCGCCCCCGTTCCACCGGGGGTGCGGGGGCCACCAGTCCCCCGAAAACGACACTAGTCGAGGAGCGCACGTGGGCCTTGTCGTGCAGAAGTACGGCGGCTCATCCGTTGCGGATGCCGAGGGCATCAAGCGCGTAGCCCGCAGGATCGTCGACACCAAGAAGGCCGGCCATGAGGTCGTCGTCGTGGTGTCCGCCATGGGCGACACGACGGACGAGCTCATCGAACTCGCGGAGCAGGTCTCCCCGATCCCCTCCGGGCGCGAGTTCGACATGCTGCTGACCGCTGGAGAGCGGATCTCGATGGCCCTGCTGGCCATGGCGATCCGGTCGCTGGGCCACGAGGCCCAATCCTTCACGGGCAGCCAGGCCGGGGTCATCACCGACTCGGTCCACAACAAGGCGCGCATCATCGACGTGACGCCGGGCCGGATCCGGAACGCCCTGGACGAGGGCAACATCGCGATCGTGGCCGGTTTCCAGGGTGTCTCCCAGGTCAGCAAGGACATCACCACGCTGGGCCGGGGCGGCTCGGACACCACCGCGGTGGCGCTGGCCGCCGCGCTGAAGGCCGAGGTCTGCGAGATCTACACCGACGTGGACGGCGTGTTCACCGCCGACCCGCGGGTGGTGAAGAAGGCCCGCAAGATCGACTGGATCGGCTTCGAGGACATGCTGGAGTTGGCCTCGTCCGGCTCCAAGGTGCTCCTTGACCGCTGTGTGGAGTACGCGCGGCGCTACAACATCCCGATTCACGTACGCTCGTCCTTCTCCGGCCTGCCGGGGACCATTGTCAGTAGCATCAATCCGAACAAGCCCGAAGGTGGCGAGATGGAGCAGGCGATCATCTCCGGAGTCGCCCACGACACGTCCGAGGCCAAGGTCACGGTCGTCGGCGTGCCGGACAAGCCGGGCGAGGCCGCCCGGATCTTCCGCGCCATCGCGGATGCAGAGGTCAACATCGACATGGTGGTGCAGAACGTCTCGGCGGCGTCCACCGGTCTCACCGACATCTCCTTCACCTGCCCGAAGACCGAGGGCCAGAAGGCCATCGACGCGCTCGGCCGGGTCAAGGAGGGCATCGGCTTCGAGTCGCTCCGCTACGACGACGCGATCGGCAAGATCTCGCTGGTCGGCGCGGGCATGCGCTCCAACCCGGGCGTGACCGCGACCTTCTTCGAGGCGCTCTCCGAGGCCGGCGTGAACATCGAGCTGATCTCCACCTCGGAGATCCGGATCTCGGTGGTCACCCGCGCGGACGACGTGAACGAGGCGGTCCGCGCCGTGCACAGCGCCTTCGGTCTGGACAGCGACACGGACGAGGCGGTCGTCTACGGCGGTACCGGCCGATGACCTCGGAGAGGAGGCCGAGCCTCGCGGTGGTCGGCGCCMCGGGCGCCGTCGGAGCCGTGCTGCTCGGCCTCCTCTCCGTTCGGCGGGACGTCTGGGGGGAGATCCGGCTGGTCGCCTCGTCCCGTTCGGCGGGCCGTCGGCTGACGGTCCGTGGGGTGGAGACCGAGGTGGTCGAGCTCTCCGAGGAGGCGTTCGCCGGGATCGACGTGGCGATCTTCGACGTACCGGACGACGTCGCCGCGCGCTGGGCCCCGATCGCCGCCGCCAAGGGTGTGGTGGTGGTCGACAACTCCGGTGCGTTCCGGATGGACCAGGACGTCCCGCTGGTGGTCCCCGAGGTGAACGCCCCGGCGGCGCAGATCCGGCCCCGCGGCATCATCGCCAACCCCAACTGCACCGTCCTCACCATGATCGGCGGGCTGGCCGCGCTGCACTCCGAGTACGGGCTGAGCGAGCTGGTGGTCGCCGCGTACCAGGCCGCCTCCGGCGCCGGGCAGAGCGGGGTGGACACCCTGCGGGCCCAGGTCGCGGAGGTGGCGGGCACCTCGGTCGGCGAGCAGACCGGGGACCTGCGGGCCGTGGTCAGCGACAACGGCCCGTTCGCCGCGCCGCTCGCGCTGAACGCGGTGCCGTGGTCCGGCACGCTGGAGGACGGCGGCTGGTCCTCCGAGGAGCTCAAGGTCCGCAACGAGTCGCGGAAGATCCTCGGCCTGCCGGGCCTGAAGGTCTCCGCCACCTGCGTCCGGATCCCGGTGGTCACCACCCACTCGCTGGTCGTGCACGCGGTCTTCGAGCGCCCGGTGAGCCAGGCCGCCGCGCAGGAGATCCTGCAGAACGCCCCGGGCGTGGTGCTCTACGACGACCCGGCGGCGGGGGAGTTCCCCACCCCGAACGACGCCGTCGGCACGGATCCGGTCTGGGTCGGCCGGGTGCGGGTGGCGCTGGACGACCCCACCGCGCTCGACCTCTTCGTCTGTGGTGACAACCTGCGCAAGGGCGCCGCGCTGAACGCGGTGCAGATCGCCGAGCTGGTGGCGGCGGAGTTCGCCCGGCTGGGTTGAGCCCCGGTGTGGTCGTCCGGTGGAGGTTGAGTCCGGGTGAACGGGAGACGATCCGTCAGATTCCCTCGTAAGGGCACTGGAGGCACTCCGGCCGGTGCGGGAGAATAGGCCCGCAGTCGGGGGCAACCATGACAGGGGATCAAGTGTCCAACATGCGTGGCGAACGTGGTGGGGGCAGTGCGGGTGGGCACGGTGCGCGTGGCGGCGCGACCGGTCGATAGCCGGATGGGCACCGCCGCGGCGGACGCGGCGGGAGCCAGCGTCGACCATCTGACCGCGACCTACCAGGCGCACTACCGCTCCCTGCTCCGGCTGGCCGCCCTGCTGCTGGACGACACCGCCTCCTGCGAGGACGTGGTGCAGGAGGCGTTCATCAGGGTGCACGCAGCCCGGCGCCGGGTCCGCGAGCCCGAGAAGACCCTCGCCTACCTGCGGCAGACCGTGGTCAACCTGTCCCGCTCCACGCTGCGCCGCCGGATCCTCGGGCTGCGGCTGCTGCCCAAGCCGATGCCTGACATGGCCAGTGCAGAAGAAGGCGCCTACGATGCGCTGGAGCGCGACCAGTTGAAGACCGCGCTCCGACGCTTGCAACGCCGTCAGCGGGAGGTGCTGGTGCTGCGCTACTTCGCCGATCTGACGGAGGCCCAGGTGGCCGACGCGCTCGGGATCTCGGTCGGCTCGGTGAAGGCGTACGGCTCGCGTGGACTGGCCGCGCTGCGGGTGCTGATGGAGAGCAGCGATGACTGACGATCAACGGCCCTCGGGGGAGGACCCGTTGGCGCGGGAGCTGCGCGAGCGGCTGCACCGGGCGGTGGCCGAGGTCCAGCCGGACCCGGCGGCGCTGCGCCGGCTGCACGACCAGGTGCCCCGGAGGCGGGCCAGGCACCGTGCGCGGTGGACGGGCGTGGCGGCTGCCGCGCTGCTCACCGCGGCTGCGCTGCCGACCATCCACGGGGTGCAGCAACTCGACCTCTCCGGTGGACCGGTCGACGGTCCGCTCGCGCCCGGCCCGTCCCGCTCGGCGGTGACGCCCGGGCCGTCGGCGAGCGGCGGCGCCGGGCGGCCGAGCTCGCTGCCGCTGCCGGTGATCACCGCCATGCCCTCCGGCTCCCCGTCCGGTCAGGTGCCCGAGCTGACCACCAGCGGGTCCCTGGCCGGCGTCCCCGGTTCGCCGTCGGCGGGTACGGTGCCGACGCCGGGCTGCGGGCCGGCGGACCTCGGCCAGGGCAGCTCCCACCTGGGGGCGGTCGAGGCGGACGGCAGGGTGTACGGCTGGTTCCGGGTGGTGAACACCTCCGGGCGGGCCTGCGAGGTGGCCGGCGGCGGGCTGCTGGCGGCCGACTCGGCCACCGTCAAGGTGGCCGCGCACACGGCCGGCGGGCCGGCCACCGGGCTGGCCGAACCGGTTGCGGGCGGGCCGGTGCTGTTGCCGCCGCTGGCGGGGTACCAGGTCCGGTTCGGCTGGGTGCCGGACGGGCCCTGTCCGGGCGGTGACGGCGGCGGTGTTCGGGCGGCCGCGTTCGTGGTCGGCGCGGGGCCGTCGGGGTCGGCGAGACCGAGTGAGGCCCCGGGCCCCGAGACCTCGCCGTCGCCGGTCGAGTCGCCGAACCCGACGGCGAGCCCGACCTCAGGCCGGCCCACCGTCACGCTCACCCACACCCCGGAACCGGGGGGGCCGCAGGTGGTTGCCACCCTGGCCAACGCCTGTGCGGGCACCGTCTACCAGAACGGTCCGGAGCGCATCCCGGACGTCTCGCCGCCGGCGACGGGCTGAGCCTTTTTGCAGGTGCTCAGCCTTTTGCAGGGCGCTCGGAGGACAGATGCCAGGGGCTCGGGGAACTGCGAGAAGGTCTGGCGCCTGGGTCACGTACGAAAGTGCCTGACCATTTACGCAGGGATCACCTTGTTCAGAGGTCGGCGTCGCAGTTCCCCGAGCCCCTGGCGTGTGCCACCGGGGGAGGCCCTGGTGTCCGGGGGTGGTGTAGGGGTGGTTACCGTGGTGCGTGTGTACCGGTTTCTCCTGACTTCGCGCTGGCTCGGCGGCACCGTGGTCGCCGTCCTGGCGGTCGTGGTCTGCATGTTCCTCGGTTCCTGGCAGCTCAGCCGGTTCGAGGACCAGGTGAACCGGCATCGGGACGCGGTCCGTTCCGCCGACGCGGCGACCGGCGGCGAGGCCGTCCCGTTCGCCGTGCTGCTGCCGGATTCGGGGGCCAGGGTCACCACCGAGACGGTCGGCCGCGCGGTCACTCTGACCGGCCGTTACGACCCGGCTCACCAACTGCTCGTTCCCAACCGCACGGTGGGCGGGAAGCAGGGCTACTACGTGCTCACCCCGCTCTGCCCGGGCGACGGCCGCTGCGTGGCGGTGGTCCGGGGCTGGGCGCCGGGGCCGGCCGCAGGGCGGACCGCGCCGGGGGTCGGTGCCGAGCAGGTGACCGTCACCGGGCGGCTGCAGGCTCCGGAGAACAGCGGCAGCAACGGCGCGGTGGCCGGTGGCCTGCCCGAGGGACAGCTGGGCACGATCAGCCCGGCGGCGCTGGTGAATGTACTGCCCGACGTCGGGTACGACGGCTGGGTGGCCGCCGACACGGTGCCGGCCGGGCTGACCGTCGTACCGACGGTGCAGCCGCAGGGGGGCAACGGCCTGAGCCTGCGGGCGTTCCAGAACCTGGGGTACACGCTGGAGTGGTTCGTCTTCGGCGGCTTCGTGGTCTTCATGTGGTTCCGGCTGGCCCGCCGTGAGGCGGAGAGCGCCAGGGACCGGGCCCTTGGACTGGACCCGGTCCCGAACTGAACGGCGACGACGTCAGTCGTCGTCGCAGTCGTCGTTGTCCGCACCCTTGTGCGTGTGGCTCTTCGTCTTCTTCGAGCTCTTCGAACTCTTCGAGCCCTTGCTGGACTTGGCCAGCAGCTGGGCCTGGACGGTCGAGCCCGTCCCGGCCACGGTGCCCGCCGACCGGTTGTCGTCGCAGTCGTCGGACGAGCTCGACGAACAGCCCGCCGCGGTCAGCAGCAAGGCCAGTACGGCGGTGGCGGCCACCACCCCACGTCTGATGGTCAACGTGCTCTCCCCAGGTGTCGCAGTGTGAAGTCGATCTCCAGTCGGAGCTGCTTGATCCGCTCCTCGACCACCAGTGAGCCGTGCCCAGCATCGTAGCGGTAGACCTCGTGCTCCTTGCCGAGCTGTTCCAGCCTGGTCACGTAGTTGTCGATCTGCCGGATCGGGCAGCGCGGGTCGTTCACCCCGGCACTGATGTAGACCGGTGCCTTCAACTGCTCCACGTAGCTCAACGGCGAGGAGGCGTGCCAGAGTTCGGGCACCTCGTCCGGCGAGCCGCCGAACAGGGTGCGGTCCAGCGACTTGAGCGCCTCCATCTCGTCCTGGTACGAGGCGAGATAGTCGGCGACCGGTACGGCGGCCAGGCCGAGGGTCCAGCTGTCCGGCTGGGTGCCGAGACCGAGCAGGGTGAGGTAGCCGCCCCAGGAGCCGCCGGAGAGCACCAGTTGGGACGGGTCGGCCAGGCCGGAGTCGACGGCCCAGTCCCGGACGGCGCCGATGTCCTCGAGCTCGATCAGGCCGACCCGGCCGTGCAGGGCGTCGGTCCAGGCCTGGCCGTAGCCGGTGGAGCCGCGGTAGTTGACCCGGACCACCGCGAAGCCGTGGTCCAGCCAGGCGGCGGGTCCGGCCGCGAAGGAGTCGCTGTCGTGGTGGGTCGGCCCGCCGTGCACCTCGAACAGGGTGGGGAACGGGCCGGTCCCGGACGGGCGTTGGACCAGTGCGTGCACCCGGCCGCCCGGTCCCTCCACCCAGACGTCCTCGACCGGCACCGAACCAGGCGGCACCGGGCCCGGGGCCCGCAGCACCACGGTGCCCGCCGTCGAGCGGACCGCCGAGGGCTCGGCCGCCGAGGACCAGAGGAACTCCACCGTCCCGTCCGGCCGGGCGGTCGCACCGGACACCGTGCCGCGCGGGGTGTCGAGCCGGGTCAGCGCACCGGTGGCCAGCTCGTACGAGAACAGCTCGCTGCGCGCCTCGTACTCGTGCTCGACCAGCAGGGCGCGGGCGTCGGGGCGCCACTGCGCGGACAGGTCGCCGGGGAACTCCCGGCCCTGGTCGTCGCGGAGGACCAGTGCGGTCTCGGCGCCGGTGGCCACGTCCCAGATGGCGGGCTCCCAGCGGCCGGTGCGCTGGTGGGCGATCAGCAGCCGGGTGTCGCCGTCGGCCGGGGCGAAGCCCAGGCAGGCCACCCCGCTGGGCTTCTGATGGCCCGTCACCTCGTCCAGCTCGGCCACGGTGGCGCCGTCGGCGAGCCGGAGCACCCGGATCGCGGAGTGCATCGCGTCGCCGTGCTCGGTGTGGTCGACGGCCAGCAGGGCGGAGTCGTGGCTGAGGTCGCCGACCCCGCCGTACTCCTCGTGCTGGTAGACCTTCTCGAGCTCGGTGGCGCCGGGGCGGCGCAGGTAGAGGGTGGTGCCGTCCTCGTCGTCCGAGGTGCCGACCACCACGGTGCCGTCCAGGCCGAGCGCAAGACCCGCGTCGTACGCGGCGGGCACGCCCGGCACGGCCTGCTCGTCGGGGCCGCCGGTGAACGGCTGGCGGCGCCAGACGCCGAGCTCGTCGCCGTCGGTGTCGTCGAACCACCAGATCCACCCGCCGTCCGGGCTGAGCTCGGCGTCGGTGGTCCCGTTCGGGCGGGAGGTCACCTGGCGGTGGCTGTCGGCCGACCGGTCCCAGGCGTAGATCTCGTACGTGCCGGTGGAGTTGGAGACGTACAGGGCGCGTTCGGGGGCCTGCTCGGCCCAGTCGGGCAGGGAGACCCGTGCCGCCCGGAACCGCTGTTCCCACTCCGGTACGGGGCTCTTCTCGTTGCTCATCCCCCCATCAAACCCGATCCCTGCGGCCCGGCGGAACGGCGGGGACAGCCGGTCAGGCGAAGGCGCACTGCACCACCCTGATCCGGTCCCGCCAGACCGTCACCGCCGTGGCGCCGCCGGCCGGTCCGCCGAACGACTCGGCCAGCGCCCGGTCGAAGGAGCCGGACTCCAGTGCCTCGGACAGTCGCCTGGCCCGGTCGAACCGGTCCTGGTCGGGCCCCTGGTACGGCAGCCGGCGCCAGCGCAGCGGGGTGGCGCCGGGGCCGTAGTGGTGGCCGCCGAGGCTGGGGTGCGGGAGGTCGAGCGAGAGCGCGTACAGGTCCTGTTCCGCCCGGTCGGCCGCGGTGCGGAACCAGGGCGGCCCGACCCGGAGCCGGGCGCCGCCGGGCTCGGCCGGGGCCGGGCCGGTCTGGGACCAGCCGAAGGCCGTGATCACCGGGTCCCGGAGCACCGATTCGAACAGCGGTCGGAGAGCGGAGAGCGGCCGTTGCTGCACCCGGCAGGCGACCGGCTGGCGACTCCGCTGGATCGGGACTCCGAAGAACTCGGTCGGCATGGACACGGGTGGCCTCCTGCTGCTGCTCTGATCTGCTGCGCTGAACCGCTGGTCGTTGCTCGCGGACAGGACCTTACCTAGCTGCGTTCGCGAACGCGAACACGTATTCGATTATTTTTCGATTTGCGGGGCCTTCACCGAACGGGCTGGTCATGGGCCAGGGGAAGTGGCAGCATCGGCAGGTCCGGCGCTGTTAGCCTCGTTCGCGAACGCGGCTGTCGCCCGCCGACCGCCCGCGCCCTCGCCCAGGCCGGAGCGAGGGGCCGACTGCCGTGAGGGGAGACGACGAGATGCCTGTGACCATGCCCGGCGACACCGGCGACGCACTCTCCCGGCTGGTGCGCGAGGCGCTCGACCGTCCCGGGGTGACCTTCCGCCGGCTCACCGAGGCCACCGTCGACCCGGCCACCGGCTACCGCCCCGGCACCACCTGGCTGCACAAGCTGGTCCGCAACGAGGTGGTCCGCGCGCCCGAGCCGCAGGTGCTCCGCGCGCTCGCGGCCGGGCTCGGCCTGCCGCTGATCCAGGTCCAGCGTGCCGCCGCGGCCCAGTACCTGGACTACGTCACCACCGAGCTCACCGGCCTGCCCGCCGACGCCCGGGCCATCGTGGCGCACCTGGCCGAGCTGGACCCGGCCGATCTGCCCCGGGTCCGAGCCGTGATCGAGGCTCTGGTGGCCGCCCGGACCGAGTCCGAAGGCGCCGACGAACGCTGACTGTCGGACCCATGCGGTATTGCGGTTCCGCGACGTCCTCGCCTGCCCCCATAATCGGGTGTACGTTCGATTCCGTCTCGGGTCGCACGCAACTGCCGTCGCCGGGAGGGGGCACATGAACAGAGTCACCTGGTACCACGCCGAACTCGACGACGGCGCTCCCCTCGTCCTGCTCACCTTCCCCGACGAGTCGGTCCTGATCGGCGACCCCCGCACCCTCCCGCCGGACCTGCTGCCCGCCCTCGCCACCGCCTTGAGCACCGGCCCGCTCACCGCCGACCGGATCGCCGAGCTGATGGCCGCGCTCTGGCAGTACCCGGACCAGGCATCGAGCATCAGCCATCAGTAGGCCTGGGCGTCCCGCAAACGGTGCGGCCCCACCGGGTCTCCCCGGCAGGGCCGCCGTACGTCAGTACTTCTCCCGTCGGGTCACTGCGTCCGCCGGGTCAGCGCCACCCGGGAGCGGGTGAAGACGGCGGCGAGCAGCCAGGCCAGCAGGGGCAGCCCGATCACCAGCACGGCCAGCTCGGGCCACGGGATCACCAGCGGGTTGCTGCCGATCCGGAACGAGCCGGAGCCCAACTTGGCCTCGATGCCGAGGTTCTGCACCCGCTGCAGGGCGGCGGCGGGCACCAGCCCGGCCAGTGCCCCGATCGAGGCGCCCATCGCAGCCACCACGGCGCACTGGAAGGCGGACAGCCGGCGGCGGATGCCCGGGGTGGCACCCACGGCGGCCAGGGTGGCCAGGTCCCCCCGGCTGTCGGTGGCCGCCAGACCGGTGGCGATGGCGGCGGCGGCGATGGCGACCGCCGAGGCGGCGGCGGCGAGCCCCAGGACGAGGGCGTTGCCGGAGCCCTCCTGGTAGCCGCGCTCCACCGTGAGCTTGCCGGGGCCGGTCTGGAGCGCGGCGGCGGTGACGCGCTGCACCTCGGCCGAGGTGAGGGCCCGGGCGGGCCGCCATACCGACTGCTGGTCGACCGAGAGCAGCCCGGCCGCCTGGGCGGCGGCCGGTGACATCACGGCGCGGGCGGCCTGGGCGGTGCCGGTCACGGCCACGCCGGGCAGGCTGACCGTACTGGTCCGGTTGCCCTCCGGTCCGGTCGCGCCGAACCGGGTGAGCTGCAGGGTGACCTTGCCGTCCTGGAGGTAGCCGGGGTTCAGGACGACCACCTGACCGTCCGTCAGGGCCTTGGTGGCGACGGGCGAGTCCACGCCGAGCAGGTTGTGCAGCACGGCCGGATCGCCGCTGATCACGTCCCGGATGTCCTCGGGCTCGGGCGTGTTGCGCGCGCAGCGGAGGTCGATGCCGCCAGGACCGGGCGGGGCCAGGCAGTCGTTCCCGGGCGCCGGGACTACCTGTACCCGGCCGCAGAACGAGCCGGGCGTGCTGTCGCACGCCCCGTAGCTGAGCACGCTCAGGTCCGCGCGCTGCCCGAGCTCGGGCACGGTGCCCTCCACGGCGGTCCGCAGCGCGGCGGCGTTCTTCGCGATGGACACCGCGAGGCTGTCGGTGCCCCTGACGGAGTCGGCCCTCAGCACCACGGCACCGGACGGGGCCGAGGCCACGTACCCGGACCGGGCGGCCGACTCGCCGCTGGCCTGGAAGGTCAGCACCGCGACGGCACCGGCGACGGCGGCCATCACGGCGGCGACCGCGGGGGCGGTCCGTCCGCGGTTGCGGGCCGAGTCGCGCAGCGCGAGCCGAGGCGAGAGCGGAAGGAACCGGCCGAGTCGGCCGAACAGGCTGATCAGCAGCGGGGTGCAGGCGATCAGTCCGAGCTCGGCGAGCACCGAGCCCGCCAGGACGGAGCGCGAGCCCGAGTCGGTGAGTTCGCCGCTCAGCGCGAGGGCGGTGCCCGCCAGGGCGGTCAGTGCGCCGACGACGGCCAGCCACTTGGCCGGCGGCCGGGCGGTGACTCGTCCGGTGAGGGCCGCCACCACAGGCTGCCTGGCGGCCTGCACCGCCGGGACGAGCGCGGCCAGCAGGCCGGTGACCACACCGAGCGCCACGATGCCCGACAGGTCGGTGGGGTTCAGCGCGAAGTGCCCGAACCGGGCCCCTGACCTGCCCTCCAGGTAGGACCGGGCGACCAGGGCGGTCACCCCGCCGAGCACCACGCCGGCCAGCGCACCCGCGCCGCCGAGCACGATGCCGCCGCCGAGCACGACCCGGCGGATGTGCGCCCGGTTGCCGCCGCAGGCCGCGAGCAGCCCGAGCTGCCGCCGGGAGCGACGGGCACCGACCGCGAACGCCGGACCGGCCAGCAGCACGATCTCCAGCAGGGCCAGCCCGGCCGCGGTGGCCGCGATGGTCTCGGCCTTGCGCAGCGCCTGGGTGTCCTGGGTACTGGCCCTGGAGCTGACCTCGCTGGCCGGCGGCGGGTCGGCGAGCACGGCCCGGGAGGCCACGGTGAAGCCGTAGGTGTTGGCCTGCTGCACCGCCTCCCAGCTGAAGGCGGCGTGCCCGGGCAGCGAGACCAGGTAGTCGCGGGCGCCGGGGGCGGTGGCCAGGCCGGTCTTCTCCGGCAGGGCGTTGAGCAGACCGTTCAGCTCGCCGGGCCGGCCGACCAGCCGGTTCGCCCGCAGCTCGCCCGGGTACTCGACGGCGGCGCTGATCCGGAGGGGCTGGGTGGTGCCCTTGAGCGTGGTGCTCTGGCCGACCTGGAGCCCGGACTCGGTCAGGAAGGCGGTGGTCGCGGCGACCTCGTACGGCGCGGCGGGCCACGTCCCCTGCCGGAGCGTGGTGATCCCGGCGGCCAGCGGGTCCGTCAGGTCCATCCCCCAGACCTGCACCTGGCCCTGACCGTACGTGGTGCTGGTCAGGTGGTAGCCGGTGGTGGCCTCGACCGGCAGCAGCTTGGCGCCGGCCGGCAGCGCCTGCTCAAGCAGCCGTTGCAGGGGCTGGGCGCTGCGGGCCGCCTCCTCGGGCGTGGGGGTGGGCTTCGCCCCCTTCTGGGACAGGATCGAGGTGTTGTCGATGCTGGGCTCCGCGCCCTGCACCAGCCGCCAGCCGGGCTGCGAGCTGGTGCTGACGTACGCGTCGGCGGCGCCCATCAGGCGGGTGCTGCGCTCCTGCGGCGAGAGCTGGGTGCTGCGGGCCACGATGTCCGCGCCGGTGACACCCACCACCGGCAGCGCGATCATGGCGATGATCAGGGCGCTGCGGCCCTTGGCCCGCAGCGCGTCACGGCGGGCGATCCGGAGCGCGGCCCGCCAGGCGGAGAGGCTCATCGGGTCTCGTCCGTCCTGGCGTCGGTGCGGCCCTGGCGCTCCTCCACCACCTGACCGTCGGTCAGCACCACGACCCGGTCCGCCCACTGGGCGTGGGCGGGTTCGTGCGTCACCATGACGGCGGCCGCCCCGGCGTCGCAGCGGGCCCGGAGCACGCTCAGTACGGTCTCCCCGGAGGTCGAGTCGAGCGCGCCGGTGGGTTCGTCGGCGAGCACCAGCCGGCGTTCGCCGACCAGGGCCCGGGCGATCGCGACCCGCTGCTGCTGCCCGCCGGAGAGCTGGTCGGGGAAGCGGTCGGCGTACTCGGCCACGCCGGTCTCGGCGAGTGCGGTCAGCGCCTCGGCCCGGGCCCGGCGGCTGGTCACCCCGTCCAGTTCGCGCGGCAGCGAGACGTTCTCAGCGGCGGTCAGCGCGGGGATCAGGTTGAAGTCCTGGAACACGTAGCCGATCGCCCGGCGGCGGACCGTGGACAGTGCGGTCCTGGACAGTTTGCCCAGGTCCTGCCCCTCCACCCGGACCTGGCCCGAGCTGGCGGTGTCCAGCCCCCCTGCCAGCGTGAGCAGGGTGGACTTGCCCGACCCGCTGGGTCCCATCACCGCGACGAACTCCCCCGGACGGACCGTCAGGTCCACCCCGCGCAGGGCGTGCACCCGGGTCGCCCCGTGGCCGTGCACCCGGGACACGCCCCGCAGGTGCAGGACGGCCCCTTCGGTGTCCCTGATCTCTGTGGCTGTCACTCGTCGGCTCCTTCTCGTCGGCCGGGCCCGAGGTACCGGGCGCAGCACAGCTGCCGTCCCGTCGGCCGGGCCCGATAGGCCCCGCCGGGGGATGGCACCCCAGTCACTGTCCTGTCAGACCCGGCCGGTCGAACCACCCAGACGCGCCTGCATACCGAGTATGTATACCCGGTATGCAGGCCGCCGCCAGCTGTTCCTTCGGCAGGTCGCGGCTCGCGGTCGTCATGGTCGGCAGCAGCACCATCCCGGCGCCGACGCCCAGCACCATCGCCGAGCCGACCACCCGCCAGGCGGCCACCTCCGGTACGCCGACCTGAAGTCCCGTCAGGGCCATCCCGAGTGCGCCCAGGGCGACGCCGGTGGTGATCAGGCGCCGGGGTGACACCCGGTCGATCCGCCGCGCGGCGACCTGCAGGGTCAGGCCGACGGTCAGTCCGATCGGCGCGCCCAGCAGCCCGACCTCGGTGGCGCTCACGCCCCGGACCTGCTGCCAGTACACCGGGCCGAGCAGCATCGAGCCGAAGTAGCCGCCGGTGAACAGCGCGAGCGTGCCGATCCCGGCGGCGAACCTGCGGTCGCGCAGCAGCCGCAGGTCCAGCAGCGGCTGACGCGTGGTCAGGGCCCGCCACCCGAAGGCGGCCACCAGCAGTGCCCCGGCCAGCGTGGGGAGCAGTGGTCCGGCGGCGGTGAAGTCGCCCTGTTCGCCGCCCTTGGCCAGGCCGAACAGCAGCAGTGCCAGACCGGGCGAGAGCGTCAGCAGGCCGGGCAGGTCCAGCTTGGGCGCGGCCGAGGAGTCGTTCGGCCGGTCGGAGTGCAGCAGCTTCGCGGCGAGCACCAGGGCGGCGGCCCCCACCGGCAGGTTGACCAGGAAGATCCAGTGCCAGGAGGCGGTGTCGAGCAGCCAGCCGCCGAGCACCGGGCCGAGCACCGGACCGATCAGGATGGGCAGTCCGCCCAGCGCCATCGCTCGCCCGAGCTGCGCACCGTCCGCGACGCGCATCACCATCGTCATGCCGACCGGCATCAGCAGGCCGCCGCCGAGCCCCTGCACGGCGCGGGCCGCGATCAGGCTGCCCGCGTCCCAGGCGAAGGCGGCCAGCACCGAGCCGAGTGTGAACAGGGCGAGGGCGGTCAGGTAGCTGCGCTTGGCACCGATCCGCCCCATCGCCCAGGCCGCGGTCGGGATCACGGCCGCGAGTGCCAACGTGTAGGCGGTGGTGGCCCACTGGATGGTCGCCAGCGGGGCATGGAAGGTCTCGGCCAGGCTGCGCAGGGCGACGTTGACGATCGTGGTGTCCAGCACCGACATCATCGAGCCGATGATCGTGACGGTGAGGGTGCGGCCGAGGGCGGTGGACAGGGCCCGAGGCGGAGGTGGTTGCTGCGGTGCCTCTACGAGCTGGGCCGTGGTCATCCCCCGACCCCCTCAGCCCTGGTAGGGGCGGGTGGTCCTGGCATCCCGCAGGGCCCGTCCCCACCAGGCGAGTTGGCCGAGCATTCCCTTGACCGCACCCTCGGTCACGGCGGCGTCGCGCGGCGCCCCGTCCGGACCGAGCCCCGACCACGGCCCGTGCAGGCTGACCGAGTCGCGCACCGTCACGGCGTGCAACTCGGCGAAGACCAGCCGGAGTTGCTCGACGGCGCGGAGGCCGCCACCGAGTCCGCCGTACGAGACGAAGCCGACCGGCTTGGCGTGCCACTGCTGGTGGTGCCAGTCGATCAGGTTCTTCAGCGCGGCCGGGAAGCTGTGGTTGTACTCGGGGGTGACCACCACGAACGCGTCGGCGGCGGCCAGCCGGGGCGTCACGTCCGCCAGTGCGGCGGCGGTCTCCGGGCTCGGCGTACTACCCCAACCAGGCATCACCAGCGGCAGGTTGACCTCGGCCAGGTCGACGACGTCCAGCTCCAGGCCGGCCTGGGCGGCGGCAGCACCGACGAACCAGTCGGTGACGGCCGGGCCCTGGCGCCCCTCGCGGACGCTGCCGACGATGACGGCCACGCGCAGCGGCGCGTCCTGGTGGGTGGTGCTGACGGCAGCGGGTGCGGCTTCGCTGACAGGCATGGTGATGTCCCCTCCTCGTGGGGTGACCGCCCGTCGCGGCCTCCCCTCCGGTAAAGTACAACGAGCGTTGTCGAAAGTGCAACGGTCGTTGTAATTCGTCTGGGAGGCATGTGTGAGCAGCGGCAACGAGGCTTGGATGGAGAAGGCCCGGCGCGAGGTCTCGCCCCGGAAGCTGGAGAAGCAGATCGCCCTCGCGAGTGCGGCCTGCTCGGTCTTCGGCCGCGAGGGCTACGCCCGGGCCTCGGTCGACGCGCTCGCGGCCGCCGCCGGCGTCTCGACCCGCACGCTCTACAACCACTTCCCCGGCGGCAAGGCCGACCTCTTCCGTACCGTCGTCACCTGGACCTCAGGAGAGGTGCGGGATGCCCAACTAGGCCGCCTGCGCGCGCTGTTGGACCCGGAGCGGCCGCCGCACCCGGATGATCTGGCGCGCGATCTGACCGCGCTGGCCCGCGCGTTCGTCGGCCTGATGACCGACTACCCGAACCACTTCGCCCTGGTCCGCCACATCCACGCCGAGGCCGACCACGTGCCGCCCGAGGTGCTGGAGGCATGGAAGGACGCGGGCCCCGGCCCGGTCGGCCGCGCGCTCGCCGAGGCGATGACCGGCCTGGCCGACGCGGGTCTGATCGACCTGCACGGGGACGCGGCGATGGCCGGCGCGCACTTCACGGCGCTGTCCTCGCACTCGATCGTGCAGCTCTCGCACTACGGCGTCCTGCCGCTGCCCAAGGAGGAGGCCGACCGCCTGATCGAGGGCGGCGTGCTCGCTTTCTTGCGGGCGTACCGGGCCGGCCGCGCCTAGGATCGCGATCAAGCGGCGGGGCGGGGTGTCCGAGGCGGGTCTCGGCTGCTCCGACTCGGCCATTCGACGTGCAGGGGGAGGCGCCCGATGGGCGTGGTGCGCAGGGTTGTGACGCGTGATCAGCTGGCCGCAGTTGCCCGGGCGGCCCGGGGAGCCGGGCGTCACCTCGCCGGCGTGTCGCGGCTGCGGGGCGGCAGCAAGAAGGGCGTCTACCGCCTCACCTACGACGACGACTCCACCGCGATCCTCTACATCTGGGACGACGCCGAGAACTACTGGCCCACCTCGGGGGCCGATGCCGCCGACAACCATGCGGATCCCTTCTCGCCCGCCTCCGGCATCGACCTGTTCGAGGCCGCGAGCAGACACCTGGACGCCCTGGGGATCCGCACGCCCCGGATCCGGCTGGCCGACCGGAGCAGGACCCACTACCCGGCCGACGTGGCGGTGGTGGAGGACGTGCCCGGCGATAACCTGGAGGCACTGCTCCACCGCGACCCGCGTCGGGCGGAACCGACCCTGGCCCGGCTCGCCGAGGCGCTCGACGTGCTGCGACGGCACTCGAGGCCACGCTTCGGCAAGGTCGCGCTGATCGACAACGGCGGTGTCTCCCAGGGAAGTTCGTGCGAACAGGTGGTCCTCGACCGCGCACTCGAGGACCTCGCCGAGGCCGCCGCCCGCGATCCGCGGATCACTGACGTCCGCTCCCGGCTGGAGGACACCGTCCGCGGGCTGGCCGCCGCGGTGCGCCCGCGCTCGGAGTACGGGCTCATCCACGGGGAACTCGGGCCGGATCACGTCCTGGTGGACGGGGACGGGCGCCCCGTCCTCATCGACATCGAGGGCCTGATGTTCTTCGACGTCGAGTGGGAGCACGTGTTCCTGCGCATCCGCTTCGACGAGCACTACCGGTGGCTGGACAGCGGCGGCCTCGACGAACAGCGTCTCGCCTTCTACGCGTTGGCGATGCGCCTGTCCCTCGTCGCGGGCCCGCTCCGGCTCCTCGACGGCGACTTCCCGGACCGCGCGGTCATGGCGGGAATCGCCGAGTACAACCTCGGGCAAGTGCTCGCCGCACTGGCCGCAGGCGATCGTTGATCGAAAACCGAGGTGTGCTGACGGGCAGTCAAATCCGACCGGAAAGCAGTACGCTCATGCTCACCTCATTTCGTGCGGCATGGCGGGAGATCAATGGGACGCGTCCCCTATTCCCGCGAGGCTGCACTGGGCGGTGCGGTGGCGGTATTCGGGTTCGGTGTCATGACCCTGTTATACATATCGATCAGCTGGCCCGTATCGCCGGGGCTCCCGTACTTCCGCAGCGCCACCTGGGGTGACGGCCTGCTCATTCCGCTGGCCTCGGCACTCCTGCTCGGTCTGGTGCGAAGATCTGGCGGATCACGAACCGACTGGAAGATTTTTGCGGTCTCGTCGCTCTGCGGCCTTGCGGTCGGCTGCCTGGTCACCTGGCAGTGGCTCCGGGATCCCGCACCGGCTCTGAACTGGACCCTGCCCGTGCCCGGAAGGCTGAATTCCGCAGGTGTCTACCATGCTGTCTTTCTCGCCCTCTGCCCGGCGCTGCTGGCGGGCCTCTTCGGAGTCCTCGTCGTGCGCCTTCGCAGGATCGGGCAGAGCGAGCCCGGGGCTGCGGACCGGATCGTCTCCTCGCCCGCCTGGGTCGCGCTGCTGGCATGCCTGCTGGGGTTCGCCGGACTGGTCGGCACGGACAGCAAGCAGGTGGCCGGCACGGCGAGCCTCAGTTCGCTGGGTGCGCTCGCCGTCGCGACCGTCATTGCACTGGCAGGTCTGCGCGCGGTCGCCAAGGTTCGCGTCGAGAGCCTGGTGCTCTCGACCGCCCTGGCCCTGGTGATCGCAGCCCCCATGGCGATCGCGTCCGGTTACCGGGGGCCGCTCGACGGGCATGCCGGGCCGCTCGTCGGGATCGCGCTCGCCTGTTCGGTGTCCTTCGCGTCGGCGTACCTCGGGCCGGAGAGCCGGGAACGTCACGCCTGGGGCCGGATCGAAGGCATCGGCGCTCTGCTGATCCTGGCCGGCCTGGCCGTCGTGCCCACCATGCAGCGCGGTGCCTCGCTCCTCACCGTCGGGTCGGCGCTGCTCGGCAGCGCAGTCTCCCTGGTACTGCTGCGCGGGCTGACCACGACGCTTCAGGCGCGGCGGACCGGGATCCCCGCCCCACGGATTTCGCGGGCTGCGCTGGAAGTCGCCGCACCGTCGTGGGTGCTCATGATGCTGGCGGTGGGATCGGGATGGTTCGCCCAGGGAAACCGGCCCACCTCGAACTCCGGCGCGCTGGTCGTCATCCTGATCTCGCTGGTGATCGTCAATATCGTCTCGCCGATTCTGCGGCGGAGTTATCACCGGTTCGTCGAGGCCGAGGAGGAGGCGACGCGTTGGGGGCCGACCTCGGAAGAACAGAAATCCCTCGGCCGCCGCGTTGCCCGTAATTCCGCGGGGAGCGCATTCGCCGGAATCACCTGCCTCCTTCTCGTGACGGTCGACGTCGCGGGGAAGAAGGGATTCCAGTGGGGCGTGAACCACGCCACGGGGTGGCCGTTCCTGGCCGTGACGGCGGTCGTCGCTCTCGTCGCGGTGGGCGGTGCGGTCCGGTACAGCCGGTCGCCTGACCGGTCCCGTGGAGTCGCGCAGGCCGTGATCGCGGTGGCCGCCGTCGGATGGTCTGCGGCGCTTCTCTCCCGGATCCACATCGAGGGCCTGCACTGGGCCGCCGTCCCGATCGTCGTCCTCGTGGGCCTGTGGACCACCGAGAGCATCCGGAGCAACGGTCGGCTCCTGCAGCGGCAGGAAGTGACGTGGAGTCAGTCCCTGTCGGCCGTATCGGTCGGGTCGGCCTCAGCCTCCTCCGTGCTGTGGGCCTTGACCGAAGGAATGTACTGGCACGACCAGCCGGTCAACGTCTACTGGTCCGCGCTCGGGCTCACCGTTCCGCTGCTGATCACGTTCGCGATGGCCGTCGCGGCTGTCTCGACCTTCCCGGAGCCGCCGACGGCGGGTGGCACGAACTACCGGCCCGCCGCCGGAGTCCAGCAGGACCAGGCGATGATCGGCCTGCTCGTGTTCGTACTGGTCTGGATCCCCGCACTGATCGTGACCCATGTCCCCGAGGGCACGAGTGAGCGGTGGCTGCAGATTCCCCAGATCGCGTTCGGGTTCATGCTGCTGTTCACCGCGATCTTCTGCTGGATCCTCCAGTACAACTCTCGCCATGCCGCCTTCCGGCGACACCAGTTGGTCAGCCCGGACGAGCCCTGGCCCGGCGAGGACAAGTTTCGGATGGTTCAACCCGGCACTGTCCCCCGCGCTGTGAAGAGCATCGTCCGGCGCAGTCGTCCGAGAACCGACGAGGAGTGGGTGGACGCGCTCGAAGATCACATCGCCCTGCAGAATCTCATCGCGCTCACCGTGGTGGTCGTGTGCGTGATCGGCTGGATCCCGCTCGTCAAGGAGTTCAAACTCCCCGCCCCCAAGTAGGCGATCGCCGCCGCAGCCGCCGCGGCCCGCCGCCTCGCCGCCGCCTGACCGGACGTCGGAGCGCGGCGGCAGACGGGCAGTCAGACTGTTCTGACCGGCCCGCCGAACCGGGCAGCGGTAGCGGGATTCGAACCGTCCGCCGCAACCGGAGGGGAGTCCGGTCGCGGCGGAGGTACGGGTCAGGCGCCTGCGGCCACGGCTGTCAGCCAGGTGTTCCAGTCGCTCTCGTAGTCCAGCGAGGTGAGGAGGGAGCGCGCGGCGGTCCAGTTTCCGGTGCGGTAGTAGCCGAGCACGGCAGCGACATCGGCCGGGTGCTTCTCGATCATGTAGCGGGTGGCGAGGTAGCCCCAGTTGTAGGTGCGGGTGGTGTCGGTGTTGTTGTAGGTGGTGTCGAACAGCGTGCGCAGTGAGTAGGTGTGCTTGCCGGCCTCGGCCACCGCGTTGGCGTAGGTGACGCCGCGGTAGGAGTAGGAGACGTACTCCGCGAAGCCCTCGCCCCACCACACGGTCGGGGTGGTCTGGCCGGCGTTGAAGTCGCCGTACTGGTCGTAGCGGCCGTCGAGGTAGTGGGTGTACTCGTGGTTGAGGTTCCAGATCTGCCAGCCGGGGCTCACGTCGGTGCGCTCGTAGCAGATGAACCGCGGCTGGTTGCCCGTCCTGGCGGGGTCGCCCTCCAGGTACATGCCGCCGTTGTTGGTGTCGATGCCGTAGATCTTCCCCGCGTAGGACTTGTAGTCGGCACTGGAGTTGAAGACGTCGACCTCGAGGGTGGCGTTGTAGTCGTTCGCGACCGGTCCCGAGTCCTTGACCACGCTGTGGAAGTAGGCGTCCTGGTTGGCCAGGCTCGTGCAGGTCGCCGTCAGCTGGTCGGCGGTCATCTCCTGCGCCCGGATCCGCAGCGACGGGCTACAGGTGTGGAGGATCGGCAGGATGCGCGACTCCAGCCTGCCGCCGGTGGTCCCGGTCGCGCCGGGGGCGCCCTGGGCGCTGCCGTGGGCCGGGCGCTGGCCCGGGTCCGTGGAGACCTGGTCCGGCTTGGGGGCGGCCTGGGCGGCTTGGGCGGTCTGGAGGGGGGTAACCGCGATGGCCGCGATCAGCAGTGCGGTGGCTATGGCACGCAAGATTCACTCCTGGGGGTTGGAGCGGACGTCCCGTCTGTGACGGACTGCGGAGTAAAATGGCACACGTCACATTGCTTTTCAATACTTTTCACCAGGACCGCCGCGCACGCTTGCCCAGGACCCGGGGGCAGTGAGGATCACGACACGCGCCCAGCGAGCTCATCGGCCACGAGTTCCGGCGTCAGGGCGCCGCCGCCCAGAGGGCCCGTCAGATGTCTCTGATGGATCCTCAGAACTGGGTCGGAGTGGCGGGGCTTGAACCCACGTCCTCTGCGTGCCGAACCGACCAGGGCACCCGCCCCATGTGGATAGCCCGTGCGGCCCTCGCCGCGGTCGCTGCGGCCGGCCCTCGCGCTGCTCGCTGTCGCCGCGCCCACGCACGCGGCCGACGTGCCCGGCACCTTCACCCCGAAGATCAAGGGCGCGGTCAGCTACACGTACTCCGTCAACTGGGGCGAGGGCACCACGGTGCAGGCCGGCCCCGCGGCGAGGCGCAGATCTCGTGGACCCCGACCGACAGCGGCTGGTACGCCCTGGAGGTCTACGGCACCACCAAGGACGGGGTTCAGACGGCTCCGACCTACTACTTCTTCACCGTCAACTGACCTGTTCCACCGGTCCGGAGGGACGTGGGCTGCGGCCTGCGCCCCTCCGCCACCCTGGCTGTTCTGAGGCTCAGTCACCCAGCTGGTCACACACAACGAATCAGGGCCCCACCGGATCTCTCCGATAGGGCCCTGAACTCGTACTACTGGGTCGGGGTGGCGGGATTTGAACCCACGGCCTCTTCGTCCCGAAGTAGGCCCTGGAAGATCGCCGACCTGCGACTCCGGTCAATGATGCAGGTCAGAAGGTTGCTGTGCCTTGGTCTGCATAGGTGGTGCGAAGCCTCGCAATCAAGATCATCTCCAGGATTTCTCCAGAAGCCGCTCTGCCGTGTCGGAGCCCGAGGTGCAACCGCCCGATGGGCGGGCCGTTCCCGGGAGACGTGCGGACACTGTGGGTGTTGCTCGTAGGCACCCGAGTCGCTTGCTCTGATGAGGCACCGGGCCAGGGCGTCAATGGGCGCCTCGACACACCTCGCCCTTGCAGTTGGCCTCCGCCAGCTGGAACAGCGCGGACTGACCAGCCTCCTCAAGTGTCCTACCTCCAGGTGCTCTTGCGTCTAGGCTGCGGACACGGCGAACTGGTGCAGGAGGCGTACCGTGAGTGCAGAGATCGCAGAGCTGATGACGCAAGCTGGTCCGTACGTAGCGTCGGCTTTGAGCGCGTACGGCGGTTCGGTGCTCGCACGCGCCGAGGATGCAGCAGTTGACACGACGGCTAACTTTGGGCGCCAGCTGTTGCAATCTGTCTGGCGGCGAGTCGGCGCAGGCAAACAGCCGGCGTTGGAGGCGGCCATCGTAGATGCTGCGAATGATGGTGCCGATTCCGACGCTGCGGCTGCTCTTCGCTACCAGATCACGAAGGCGCTTCACGAAGACGCAGATCTCAGAGAAGAGATTGCCAGCTTGGTGGCGAATTCCCCTCAGCCGCAGGTGAACATTTCTTCACTCAAGCAGGATGCGGTGGCGCGAGATCATGGCGTTGTATTTCAGCAGGGATCTGGCACTCAAATCTACGGACCGAAGTGAGCGGCGAGACTTCCGGGAAGAATTACGGGGACCACGATACTCAAAAGGCTGCAGTCCATGACCACGGCACGGCCTTTCAACAGAGCCATGGTGTGCAAATTTACGTCGGCAGCCGCGACCGCGAGTCGGATGCGGGTATATTTGATGCCTTCAAGATTGCGGCCCTATCGGATCTGCCGAGAGTGGGAGATTGTGGCGATCCGATCGCTTGGGGCGTTCACCCTGCGCCTATCCTAAACGGGGATAGAGTTCCTCCATATATTGAACGTGACGTCGATTCGGACGTTTCCGCACTGATGCGTCCAGGATCATTTTCCCTCCTTGTCGGAGATTCGACTGCCGGGAAGTCTCGCTGTGCCTACGAATCGCTGAGATCAAACTTTAAAGATTATCTTCTATTTCGCCCCGAAGATGGGGCTGACTTTGCTCGCGGAATGATGCATTCGGAGCGAGGCAGGCTGGCTATATGGCTCGACGACCTGGAGAGATTCCTAGCCCCACCAGCAATCACTGGTGAAATGATTGACTCGACCCTTCGGGCCGGAGCGGTCATAGTTGGCACAATGCGGTCGGAGCAGCTTTCTCTAGTCTCACCCCGAGTGGCGCCAGAACCCAACAGTAAAATGCTTAATTTCCTCAGAAATTCACGCGGAGTTATTTCTAGGTCTCACATCATACATCTCGATCGCAGGTGGAGCGAGTCTGAGATATGGCGCGCTAGGGGTTCGGATGATTCCCGACTGAAAGATGCGGTGCAGCACTGTAATGAGGTTGGGGTTGCCGAGTATCTAGCTGCAGGCCCGCAATTGATGATTGATTGGAAGGGTGCCTGGGCACCTGGACTTAATCCCCGTGGGGCTGCTCTTGTTGCCGCAGCAGTGGACTTTAAAAGGATCGGGGTCGGGTGGTCAATTCCTCGACATGTGCTAGAGAGCGTCCATGGTGAATATCTAGAGCAGCGCGGTGGTGCGCGCCTCAGGCCCGAATCGATCCAAGACGCCTTTCACTGGGCGACTCAACCTCTGCATGCCACAAGTAGTCTCTTGATTCCAGTCGGCGATGACACATATGTTGCATTCGACTATCTGCCGGATGCGCTTTCGCGCGATGTAAGCGCCCCACGGCTGCCGGATTTTATTTGGAAGTATGCCCTGGAGAGCTTGCCGCCTAATGCGCTCCATTTTATCGGGCACAAGGCCGAAGAGCTCGGCCGGATGGAAATTGCCGAGAGCGCCTATATGCGAAGCGCGGATGCAGGTGTAGGCCATGGGTCATTTCACCTTGGGTACTTCGCAATACAGCGCGCCGAGTCGGAAGAGGCAGAGTACTGGTTTCGTAAGGCAATATCTCAGGGAAATCTTCTGGCCCATGCTAATCTCGGGACCATTCTGCAAAAGAGTGGCCGACTGCCGGAAGCTTTGGATACCCTTCGAGCCGGGGCATCCAAAGGGGACCATGTCTCTGCTCAGCATCTAGCAGACTATTACTCGGCGGAGAAGAGTTGGCTTGCCGCCGAGGAGTTCTTTGAAAGTCTCATTGATACCCAGTCGCCGATGGCAAAGATGACTCTGGGGCGCCTCAAGTTGGACCAGGGTAGTTACGATCTTGCGTGGGACTGGCTCAACGCCGCTGTGCTCGAAGGGAAGAACGAGGCCTACTTCTATCTTGGTCGGCTGCATGAAGATAGAGGCGACACCGACGCTGCGGAAGAATCCTATGAGATTGCGATTTCCCACGGCTTTGGCCGGGCTCGGAATAACCTAGCAACATTGCTCTACCATGCTAAGCGGCTTGAAGAGGCAGAGAAGCTTCTTCGCCAGCTCTCCGACAGTGACCGTCGGGCAGCTTTCAACCTTGCCGTCATCCTCGGCGAAACGGGGCGAGAGTCCGAGGCCGAGAAACTCTACCGTGAATGCATTGATGGGGGCTCAACACCCGCCAAGACAAACCTTGCGATTCTCATTTCTAAGCGGGGTGAAGAATCGGAAGCTCTGAGACTATTTCGCGAAGCGGCGGACTCTGGCGATCCTCACGCAATGAATGCATTGGCAAAACGGCTCAGAAGAGAGGGCTCGCTCCGTGAAGCGCTTGCGTGGTGCAATAAGGCGATTGAGGCAGGACTTACCGAGGCCTTCACGGAGATGGGCCTCATTCAAGAGGGGATGGGAAATGCGCAGCTTGCTCGCTTCTGGTATAAGCGCGCCGTAGATCTAGGGGAACTTTCTTCTGCGGTCTGTTTGGGATACCTGATGGAGCGCTCTCGGAAATGGCGAGAGGCGATCCGCCTATATGAGCAGGCTGCACAAGGTGGAAATTCTCATGCTCACTATCATCTTGGGTATTTCTATCTAAGTAGAAATAAAATCGACCGGGCGATATCTGCGTTTGAGACCGCCCTTGCTCAAGGCGAGGAAGTCTCCGAAGTTCTAGAGCAGCTCTATGCTTACGTCGGAGATCACGAGAAGCGCGACAGATTAGTATCGGATATGCGCACGTGGGAACCCGCTGCAGTCGACTCGGATTGATTTCTGACGTCGATAGGCGCGGCGATCCGGCGAGGCTCAGAATTACACGGCTACGGGTAGTAGATCTGTTATGGCCAGCGCCATGTCCGGGCTAGGGTGAATTGCGATCAGGGGCCGTAATAATGAGCGGGTCGACTAGGTTCTTTGGGTCTGACCGCAATTAAGCCGAGTGACTGCGGAACCGCGCGCCGCCTTGAACCCGTAGAGAGGATTTTTACGCACCCCTTCTCATCACTCCCTCTTCCTCACCCTCCCCTGCACATCCGGCCCGCCCGCCGCTAGGCTCGGCAGCTTGATCTGACTGTGCTTCACATCCTGTGCGGGGGACCGTGGATACCATCACCCAGCTCGTGACCATCGCTGCTGTCATGCTCGGCGCGCTGACCACGTACGTGACGAACCAGCTGATGGAGCGGAGTAAGCGCAAGGACGGCCTGCGGGTCCGCTGGGACGAGAAGAAACTCGACACCTACGTGGAGTACGTCGGCGGCGTCCGGTCCTGTGTCTACGCGGCCGTGCTGGCCTACGAGGTAACCCACGACATCCGGGCGATGCCCCGCACCGAACACGAGCTGCTGATGGACCTCACCGAAGCCGAAGGCCGCCGCGCCCTGGCCTTCGAGCGGCTGATGATGCTGGCCGGTGACGAGGTGATCGAAGCCGCCCATGCGGTCAACACCGCGACCCTGGCGATCGACTGGCAGGCCCGCCGCCTGGTGGAGGGCACCCTCGCCGACTGGCGCGCTCTCCACGCCGAATTCTTCCGGGCCGTGAACGTGTTCCACGAGGTGGCTCGCGCTGACCTCGGCGTGCGTGGCGGCTTCGCCGGTGACCAGCACTCATCTCGCGGCCTGATCCTGCCGGCCACTCGCAGCTCCGAGGATACGTAGCAGCCCCGGCAGTAGATCCCGCCGAGGCCGCTCCGTGCTGTTTCCTGCTCAGGCTGCGTCGATGCGCCAGTTCTCCAGCGCGAGCAGCGCCTCGGCCCGGGCCTCGACCACGGCCATCCGGGCGGCACGCTCTTCCTGCTCGCTGTGGGCAGCCTGGCTGGTGCTCTGTCCGGGCCACTTCCGGTAGAGGAGTCCGGTCTCCGCCGTGAACCAGCCGCGGCTTACCGCGTTGAGCGCCAGCAGCAGCCCGGTGTCCTCCGAAGCGGGCAGTGCCATCCATCCCCCGAGCGCCAGCACCAGATCCCGCCGCATACACAACGTCGCCGGATGGACCTGAGCCCTGAAGTCATGGGCCTGCCAGTGCGTCAGTACCTCACCGCGCTCGATTGGCCCCTCAGGCGGGTCCTGGTCGAAGCCGACCGTGCTGCCGTCCGGGAGCAGGTCGAGCACTCGTGAGGTGGTCCACGCGATGCCCGGCTGACCGGTCAGCACCGTCAGATCGCGGGCCAGCGCTCCGGGGGTGAGCATGTCGTCCGCATCCAGAACCCGGACATACTCCCCGACAACCCTGGACATGCCCATCATCCGGGCCATCGCTGCTCGACCGTGGCGCCCCTGACCGAAGCTGATCCGGGGATCGTCGGGCACGTACGGGGCGACGTCATCGGTCTCGCCATCCTGCTGGATCACCCACTGCCAGTCCCAACCGGCAGGGAGCTGCTGCTCGTTGAGCGACTTGTAAGCGTCCGCCAGGAACTTGGCGCTCGGCCCGTGCACCGCTGTGATCACGCTTACCACGCTGGTCATGCTCACCACCTGTTCAGCTTGGTCGTGTAAACGAGCTCGGTGCGGTCGCCCGGCAGGATCACCTCTGAGACCTCGACCACCCGGTCGTCGGTGTCGTACGAAGTCTTGCGGAGGACCACCACGGACACACCGACTGGCAGGCCGAGTTCTTCACTCTCATCAGGCGTCGGGGGCCGGGCCCGGAAGGTCTCCACGATTCGGTCCAACTCGATGCCGAGGGTGTAGAGCTGGTTCTGCGTACCCCCAGGCCAGGGCTCGGTGTCGGCCCGGAGAAGGTCCGGGTTGCCGGAGACCAAGCTCAGCGGCAGGTACGAGCGAACCAGGTGAATCGGCGTGCGCTCCTCGCGGTAGCGCGTCCGGTAGGTCCGCTCCAGCAGGGTGGCTCCCTCCTCGACCCCGAACAGCTCGGCCAGCTCGGCGGGGGCGGGCACCTGGTCGTACTCGGCGCCGAACACCAGGTCGTTGATGACCAACCCGGTGTCGTGCTCAGTCGCCCCAGTCTTGCGGCGCACGTCTTCGGGTTCGCGGGCGCGGTCCTTCTCCCACTGGTGGCGGTCATTGGTGCGCGTGACTGACTTCGGCCGGCGCCGAACGAAGGTGCCGCGCCCGTGCTGCTTCTCGATCAACCCCTCGGCTTGGAGCACGCCTACGCCTTGTCGAAGGGTCGGCAGGCTCACGCCGTAGTGGTCCGCAAGTGCGGTCTCCGCCGGGAGCTTGTCGCCCGGAGCCAGTTCGCCGCTGGTGATCTGGCGCCGCAGATCGGTTGAAATCCGCTCGTACTGGTTGGCCATCGGGCTGGTCACCGTCCTGTCTTGGTCTCGCATCATCGTAAGTCCTCAAGAGGTGTTGACGACTACCTGAAAGACCGTCATAGTTCTAGCAACTCCTCAAGAGGAGTTGAGGACAGCATCTCCTTAGGAGCTGTTCTGGCTCTGCTGATATTCCCGGCAAGCCAGAAAGGCCCTTCTTTGGGCTGCTCTGCACTGCGCAAATGCGGCCGACGGTTGTCGGGGAAGGCGGCTCTGCCGCACGCCCACGGGCTGTTGTGACTGTGGCTCTTTGAGAACTGAACAGTGTGCTGATCAACGAACGAACGAGTCACTTTGGTGACCGGTCCGCCCGTACCTGGGCGGGCCGGGATCCATGGCTACTCGTGCGTAACGAGTGGTCGGGCCCAGACATGACGAAACCGCCGCGCCTTTCTTGGTCGGAGCGCGGCGGTCTCTAGGGCCTACCTCCCTAGTTGGAAGAGGCAGACCCATGAGGTCGATTGTTGCAGGCCAGACGGCTGTCGGTACCGAGGAGTTCGCGGAGCTGGCGCTCGGTGTGGACGCCGAGCTGTTCGCCGGGGTGCCGGGTGAGTCCCCGCAGGAGCGGGCGGTGCGGCTGGACGTGGCCAGCGCGGTGCTGGAGGACTTGCGCCGGGAGGACTTCGAGCTGGCCGCCTACGCCGAGCGGTTGCTGAGGTTGGCGCCGGTGCCGCTGGTGCGGCTGACCGTCCGGCGTCGCCCGCAGTCCTTCGCGTTCGGCGAGGTGGCGTGATGACCGCCCGCACGGACGTGGACGAGTCGCTGCGTCGGGTACGTCTGGCGGCTAAGCAGAACGCCACCGCGACCCGTCAGCAGCAGGAGAAGTTGGCCGTTCTGCGGGAGTGGGACCGCGCGATGCTCACGGCCGCTCACCCGGCGCTCACCGGCCCCTCGCCGGTGCGGATGGGGTGGTCCGGGTGAGGCTTCCGGTGACTGCCGATCAGATCCGTTCGGCCGAGCGGGCGTTGACCGCTGGGACGTGGACTATCACGTTCGGCGCGGTGCTCTACAGCGTGCTCACGGTGACCCCGCTGATGCGCACTCACTCCCCGCAGGGGTGGGAGTGGACGGCGCCGATCCTGCCGCTGGTGGTGGATGCGGCGGTGGTGATCGTGGTCCGGATGGACGCGATCCTGGCCCGTCTCGGCGGGCAGGGCGGCCGGTGGCCGATCGTGCTGCGCTGGCTGACCGGTGCGATGACGCTGCTGCTCAACGTCGGCCTGTCCGCTCTGGAGCGGGACGGTGTGGGGGTGGCGGTCCACTCGGTGGCGCCGCTGCTGCTGATCGTCACCGCCGAAGCCTCCCTCGCCTACCGGCGGGCGATCGGCACCGCTCTGGCCGGCCGTGAGGCCGCTGAGCGCGCTGAACGGGCCGAGCGCGAACGGCGTGCGGAGGAGAAGCGGCTACGGCAGCGCGCGGAGCGGTTGGCCGAGTTCGAGGCGGTCGAGCGGCGTGAGCGTGAGCGCCGTGAGCACGAAGCCGCTCTGCTGCGCGAGCAGCGTGAGCACGAGCGGCAACTCCTCCTCGCCGAGCGCGAGGAGCGGGCGCGCGGTGAGGCTGCCGAGCGCGCCGAGCGGGAGCGGCTGGAGGCGGCGGAGCGGGCCGAGTGTGAGCGTCGTGAGCGTGAGGTGAGCGAGCGTGAGCGCCGTGAGCGCGATGCCCTCGAACGGCTGCGGCACGAGCTGCTGCACGCCGAACCCGTCGCCGAGCGGGTGCCGGAGGAGCGGGCCCGGCTGATCGTTGGTGCGGCTCACGCCGCGCAGATTCCGCAGCGTCGGGTGGTTGAGCTGACTGGCTGGTCCGCCGGTTGGGTCGCCGCCCGCTTCCAGGAGATCCGCTCCGGTGACGACACCACCCTGTCCACCGTTCTGGCCCTGGCCGCCGGGTGAGCCGCCCCCGCCGCCGGGCCCCGGGCGTCCCGGCCGGGGTTGGTGTCTTGCCGACTTACCGCTGGCGCCAGGCGCCTGACGGGTTTCTGACCCGCCGCCAGCTCCGCGCAAAGGGCCTGCGGCCCAACGGGCAGGACGTCGCCGGGCAGATCCTCTGGCGCTCCCGCTTCGGCGGAACCGCTCTCGCCTGCCTCTACCGCGCCGAACTCGCAGCTCCCGTACGGGAGATGACTCCCGGACGTCGGGCCGCGCTGGACGCCGCGAACCGGGCCCGCCGCATGTGCCCCGGCTGCGGACGCGACGCCGGATACGTCCTGCCTCGACACCTGGGCACCTGCATCCCCTGCGCCGACGGCGGCCAGCTCGCCGCCTGACCGGCACTCCACTCCCCTAACTTCCTTGTGCCGTAGAAGACTTGGAGATAGTCATGTCCCACGTTCGTGCCGCGCGGTTCGCCGCCGCCTACGCCCTGCTCCGTGCCGCCGGTGATCTGGCGGACCACTGGGTGCAGACCGACCACCAGGCCAGCAACAAGGGCCAACACGACCACAACGACGGCCAGTCCTGCGCGGCCGGCCGCCGCGCCTGCGCCGCACACGTGGCCACCTACACCGCCACCCAGACGGCTGCACTGCTGATCGGCTCCCGAGTCCTTGGTGTCCGCCTGCGGCCCGGCCCGGTCGCCGTGGCCCTGGCGCTGTCGGCTGTCACGCACTACGCCGCCGACCGGCGCGAGCCCCTGCGGCGCCTGGCGGACGCTACCGGCAAGGCCAACTTCGTGCGGCTGACCGACTTCGGGATGAACGGTGCCTACGCCCTCGACCAGGCGTTCCACCACACCTTCGAGACCGCCGCCGCCCTCATCGCCTCTGCCTGAACCAGACAGGAGACCACCGTCATGAGCGACTACAACACCAACGGCGGCTACGGCTCGCCGAAGATCCCGACCCCGAACCCGCCCACCCCGTCCGAGGGGAAGGGCCAGTGAGCGCCCCGAACCCGGCCGAACCGCTGCTCTACCACTGGATCCTCACGGTGCAGAGCGTGAACGGGCAGTTGGAGACCTTCGACGGTCTCACCCCGGCCCGCCCCAGCAACACCCGCCAGAGCATCTACTACGAGGCCCTGCGGCTGGTGGTCGAGCGCATGGGCGTCTCCACCGCCGCCACGATCCACTTCTCGCTCGGCAGCAACAAGCTCTGACCTGCCCCGGGACGGCCACACGGCCTGGCAGCTTGTCCGGCCGTCCCGGGTTCCCAGAACTCCCTGCGAGAGATCCGGAGTTGTCATCATGTCCGATGCCCCGACCGTGGTCGAGGTCACCACCGCACCACTCTCCAACACTCCTGCTGCTCCCCGCACCAATCCCTCGGCCGGTTCGCTGGTGCCGGGGATGCCGCTGGCGGTCGCCGCCGCGAACGCCGCCGCCGGAATCGCCTCCGGCGCCGTCGTCGCCGGAGGCCCGATCAGCCTGGCTGTCGCCGGGGTCGCGGCCGGTGCCGCCGCTGGCGCTGCCGTCCTGCGCCGCCGAGCGGGCCGGACCCGCGCCCACCAGGCCATCCGGGCCGCGAACGCGGGCCACCTCGCCCGCACCGCCGCCCGGCACGCGGCACCCACCACCGCCTACGGCCCGGCGTCCGCAGGCCGCCGCACCACCGCCCCGCACGTCCCCGGCCAGCAGGCTCGGACCGCGACCGGCCGCAGAAGTACCGCCGGGGGCCCAGCCCGGAGCACGACCGCGCTCGGCCAGACCGCCACCATCCCACCCCGACCCAGCCACCGCCCGACCGTCGGCAGCCACAACCAAGCTCCGGCGTACGGCGGTTCCAGCCAGAAGGACCGTCAGCGCCAGGGCGGGCGTGTCCCGTCCATCCGGCCCGGTGGGTACTCGGGCGGGCAGCGTCCCGGCTGGATGGCCCGCTCCCTCGACAAGGCTCGGCCGTCCGGCGGCCCGCTGTCGCCGGGCGGAGCGGACAAGAGGCAGGAACGCAGGGTCGGCCGAACCGACGCGCGTCTGGCCAAGGGCCTGGCGCGAGCCGAGCGCCGCACCGGGATCACCCCCACCACCAGCTTGAAGAACACGGCCAAGGACGCCAAGTCCCCCTCGCCGGACGGCTTGAACGCCGAGCAGCACAAGCGGCTCAAGCGGTCGGCCGGCCGGTTCAAGGCCCGGATGGGTGGTGCCGTGCTCGCGACCGCCGGGGCTGGGTTGGCTTCGGCGCTGGTGGGCAACTGGCGGCACCGGGGGTTGGTGTCTTCCCACGTCCGCCGGACCTGGGCCCGGCTGTTGTCCGGGGCCCGCGCAGCCCGGGACCGGCGGGATGCCGCGATCCTCGGCACCGGTCAGGGCGCCGACAGTACCGGCAAGGCGGCGGTGCCGGTGCCCGCTACGAAGGTCAACTGGCCTGCCTCACACCGCCCCACCACCGAGCGCGCTAGCGCCGCACCGGGCGCCGCAGTGGTTCCGGCGTCCCCGATCAGTCTGGGCAAGTCCACCGTGAAGGAGAGCACTGTGTCCGACTCCGAGTCCACCGTTCCCGCGTTCTCCCTGTCCTCCGCCGCCGACGTCCTGCTCCAGGCCGCCGCAAGCTTCGACCCGGAGCAGATGTCGGAGTTCGAGCAGCTCGTCATCGACCTGCCCACCGCCTACGCCACCCTGCAGGAAGCGCTGCGGGTGCTGACCGAGCTGACGATGGAGCGTCTGCCGGTCGAGCCGGTGGTGGTCGAGGAGATCGGGGAGGGCTACCGCGCGATGAGCAGGGTCGTCCTGGCCCTCGAAGAGGTCGCCCCGGCCTACCGCCGCGCCCACCAGGTCGACATCGACCGCGTCGAGAACCCCCGTAACGGCCTCGACGCCGAGCGGAAGTGGAACGTCTGACCAGCCAAGACACCAACCCCGCGCCGCCGCCTGACGGGCCGTCCACACCGTATGGGCGGCCCGTCCCCTTCGCCCAAGGAGGGCACGCCCCATGACCACGTTCAGCAAGAACACCCGCAAGACCAGCCCCGCTCTGCTGGACCGCGTTGACTGGAGCGCGGGCCACGGCCCCCTGTCCGGCACCATCAACTCGGTCTCCGGCGCCCTTGCCGCCGCCTCCCTGGGTCACTCCACCGGGATGCCCGCCGGATGGGCGCTCGCCGCAGGTGCTGCGGGTGCGATGGCCACCGCCTACGCCTCGGCCCGCCGCCGCCTGACCACCGCCACCCTGACCTTCCGGACCGCGTGCTGGCTGACCGCCGGCGGCTGGACCTCCTGGGCCATCGCGAACGGCGGGCCCTGGCACTGGCCGCAGGTCGGCACCCTCGCCGTGGCGGGGATCGCGGGTGGGTGCCTGGCGCCCGTGCTGGCCGGGCACGAGGAGATCGAGCAGGAAGCGCGCCGCCACCTGCTCCTGATCGGTGCCCGCCGGCAGATGGCCGCCGACTGGACCGACCGCATCCAGCGCGTCTGCAACGTCGCCGTCACCGTGCTCGGCATCGAGCACTGGCCGAGCGGCGCCGGATACACCCTCGAAGTGGAGCTGCCCGAGGGCGGCACCACCCGCCGGGCCATCACCGACCGCTCCGAGGGCCTGGGGGCGGACCTCGACCTGCCCGAGGGCTGCGGCCTCCAGGTCATGCCCGGCATCTCCCGGCGCCGCGTGCTGATCCTGGTGACCACCCAGTCCCTGGCGGGGATCGAGATCCCGTTCCCCGTCACCGAGTTGAGCGAGCTGGCGACGGTGAACAACCCGCTGCCGATCGCCGTGCTATCGGACGGGGCTCGGGCGGAGCTGGACCTGCGGCAGGCGTCCACGATCGTCACCGGCCCCACCGGCTCCGGCAAGACCAACTGGCTGCACACCCTGATCGCCCAGCTCAACGGCACCAACGACACGTTGGTGTGGGTGATCGACCTCAACGCCGGTTCCATCGGCCTGCCCTGGCTGAACGCCTGGCACGACGCCCAGACCGGCCGCGACGGAGCCCGCTGGACGAAGGAGCAGGTGCCGGTACCGGGCGTGGACTGGGTCGCGTCGACGCCGGCGGAGGCGAAGCGGATGTTGGCTGCGGCGGTGCGGATCGCCAAGCGCCGCAAGGTCGCCTACCAGGACGCCATGCGCGACGCCAACGACGACAAGCTCCCCGTCGGGCCGAGCGTCCCGGAGATCGTCATCGTCATGGACGAGGGCGCCGAGGTCGCCGCCACCCGCGAGGCCCGCGCCGTCCTCGCCGGTGTCTCCGAGGTGATCCGCATCGCCCGCGCCATGGCGATCCGGGCCGTCGTCTCGGTCCTGCGCGTCACCAGCGACGTGATGCCGGACCCGCTGGTGCGGAAGATGGCGTCCAACCGCGTCGCCACCGGCGCCTACGAGGACTCCGAGCTGGGCCACCTCTTCGGCTGGCGTGCCCTCCGTGCCGAGGACAGTTTCTCCGGTCCGGGGTCGCTGCTGGTGGGCACCGAGGGCAAGCAGCCCGCCAAGGCCCGGCAGTGGCGCATCACCCCCACCCAGATCGAGGAGATCAGCGCCCTCACCGCCAACCGCCGTCCCGCCCTCGACCAGCCGTCGCTCGAAGCCGCGGGCGAGGACTACACCGAGCGCTGGACCCTCCCGCGCTGCGGCCACCTCTGGAACACCACCGAGACCGCCGACCAGACCACGGTCGTGGCCGGCGGAGCGGCCAGTGGTGCTGCGGCCGGGCAGGCCGGTGGCGGGCCGCTGCCCGCGCAGTGGAAGGCCACCGCCAACTGGGACCGCCCCACCGCCGGTTCGGACGACGAGCTGGAGAGCATCTGGCTACTCCCGCCGGCCGAGGAACCGTCCACCGCGTCGGCGACGGACTGGTCCGACCCGAGCACGTGGACCAGCGGCCGCAACGAGCCCGCCCCGGTGGAGGAGTCCGGGGCCCGCGAGGCCGCGCTCATGCTGCTCGTGACGGCAGGCCCTGCCGGTACCGGAGCATCCGCGATGGAGAAGGTCCTCAAGCCCGACTTCGGGACCACCCGCCAGACCATCAACGGCTGGCTCAAGGCATGGGTCGAAGCAGGCGAGGCCGTGCGTGTCGGAGAGGGCACCAAGGCCCGCTACGTCCACCGCCAGTACGTGCCCAAGCCCCCTGCCGAGGGCTGACCGGGCCGGGCTTGTCGCCTGTCGCCACCACCCAGCACAGGGGCCTTTCCGGCCCTCGGGGATCCGGAACCCCCGCTTTGACCTGGGACGCGACAAGCGACAAGCCCCGCACGACAAGTGACAAGCGACAAGCCGCACGACAAGCCAGGCGACAAGCCGACCATGCGGCCTGCCACTGCTGCCACGTGATGACCCCCAAGCCCCGCGCCCGACAACGGAAGGCACCGCCGTGATCGTTTCCGCCTCCCTGACCGCCGTCCTGACTCTCGTTGGCGTCCTGCTGATCCGGGGCCGCCGCGTCTCCCTGCCCACCGCGCTCGTGCTCTGGCTGTCCGGCTTCACCCTCGCCCAGACCGGCATCCAAGGCCCCGTCAACTCCGCCATAACGGCCGTCGTCGGCCTCCTGCCCCTCAACTGACACCAGCCCGGAGGAGATCACCGTGGACCAGCAGCCCTACCCCCTCTATGTCGCCGCCCCGGTGCCCACTCCCACCGACGGCCATCACTACTACGGCGCCCCCGCCGCCCAGGCGCCCCTGATCCCGTACCAGGGCGCCCCGGTCCAGTACCTGACGGCCCAGCAGTACACGCCGCAGGTGCTCCACCCGACCGCCGTCCACATGCCCACCCCGGTCGGCGTGACCGGGCGCGACCCGTGGCCCGCCCGCCTGCTCTGCGGCGGCATCGGCATCGGCGCCGCCGGCGTCGGAACCGCCTTACTCCTCCAGGCGATCGCCGCCGCCACCACCGGCCTCGGCCTGCTGGCCGCCGTCCTCGCCCTCGGCTACCTCCTCAAGAGCACTGGTGGCAAAGACAGTTCGGGCCGGGGCGCCGTCAGCGTCCACGTGAACGTCACCAACCGGAACCGCTGACCGTCTGCCCGACCGGCCGTGCCGCCCAGCAACCGCTTAGAAAGCGGTGGCCGGACGGTGCGGGGGACGGACAGATCCGCTCCCGGACCAACACTCGCCCCACTTCCCGGAGGCTCCCGTGTCCGTCGGAGACACCCCCATCACCGTCATCGGCAACCTCACCGACGACCCCGAACTCCGCTTCACCCCGGCCGGGGTGGCGATGGCCCGCTTCACCATCGCCTCCACCCCGCGCTCCTACGACAAGACCACCAACACCTGGAAGGACGGCACCGCGCTGTTCCTGCGGGTCACCGCCTGGCGCGAGATCGCCGAACACGCCGCCGAGTCCCTCACCAAGGGCATGCGCGTGGTCGCCACCGGCCGACTCGTCCAGCACAACTGGCAGACCCCCGAGGGTGAGAACCGCTCCATGCTCGGCCTCGACCTGGACGACATCGGCCCCAGCCTGCGATTCGCCAACGCCACGGTCACCAAAGCCCAGCGCACCCAGACCGGTTCGGCACCCGCTCCGGCAGACCCGTGGTCCACCAGCGCACCTGCCCCGGCCGGCGCCGGTGGCGAAGAGCCCCCGTTCTAGGCCGGGGGCCGGACAGCACGAAGCCCCGCAGCAGCCGCCTGATCTTGGCAGAGAGCTGGCTGCTGCGGGGCCCTTCCCGATCGCGTACGAGACGAGATCAGAGGTCCAGCATGCCCCAGAACACCGCCTTCGACGAGCACACCATCGCCTACACGGACGACGCGTACGACCGCGAGCGCGCCTCCGACGGCCACTCCCGCTACGGCGCCTACCTCGCCGACCGCGCCGAGCAGTTCAGCGACCTCGGCGACCCGCTCACCCCCGTCGAGTTCGCGATCGCCGCCTGGCGCGTCGCCACCAGCCCCGTCATGAGCCCCGGCTACGTCCGCGTCCGCCATGACCTCACCGGCCTGACCACTGGCCGCGACGACGAAGGCAACCTGCATCTGCGGCTCGAACTCCCGCTGCCGCACCGCGCCTTGGCGATCCGGCCCAGCTCCCGCCCGGCGGACTGGGACGCCCGCAGTGACCGCTGGAACCCCTGCCCGTGGAGCCTGCTGGTCGAGCCGGAGGCCATCACCCGGCCCACCCTGCTGACCACCGCTGCCCTGTTGCTGCCCGTCCCGGTCGCCGACCTGGTCGCACCCACCAGCGGCTACGACCGGCAGCGGACCACCAAGGAGGCCAAGAGCGCCGTCCAGGCGCTCGTCCGGCACGTCAACGCTCACGCCCACCTGATCGGGGCGCTGCGGTGACCGCCAGGCGGGTGCCCAACGGGCTCACCGTGCTGGATGCGTTCTGCAACATCGGTGGCACCGGCACGGGCCTGTACCGGGCGGGGTTCGACGTGGTCGGCGTCGATATCGCCGAACAGCCCAACTACCCGTTCCCGTACGTCCAGGGGGACGCGGTCGAGTACATCCGTGCGCACGGCGCCGACTTCGACCTCATCTCGGCCGGGCCGCCGTGCCAGTTCGACTGCACGCTCACCGCCGGCACCAACCAGGCGCGACGAGACCGGTATCCGGACCTGTTGGAGCCCACCCGGGCCGCCCTCGAAGCGGCGGGCCGGCCGTACGTGATCGAGCAGCCGCCCGGCCGTGCGTCGCGCCGCATGCGAGTCGACGTCACCCTGTGCGGGGAGATGTTCGGCCTGCGCGTGATCCGGCACCGCAACTTCGAGCTGGGCGACTGGACCATGCCCCAGCCCGCACACGTCGCCCACCGGGGGCTGACCATCGGCTACCGCCACGGGCGGCGCGTCACCGAGCAGGAAGGCCGGTACTTCCAGGTCTACGGCGAGGGCGGCGGCAAAGGCACCATCACGCAGTGGCAGCAGGCCATGGGCATCGACTGGACCGACGTGCGCCGGGAGATCGCCGAGGCGATCCCGCCCGCCTACGCGGAACTGATCGGCCGTCACGCCGCTGCCCAGCTCCTCGCCATCCAGCCGACGGAGGTCGCCGCGTGAGCGCCCCGTCGCAGGCCGCAGCCGGTCTCTGGCAGGACGTCATGGACAAGCACGGGCACCGCTGTTGCTGCACCGGGCAGTGCGGCAAGAAGCACAAGGCCGACGACGCCACCACCCGCTGCCCCCGCGAGGACGGCGGCCACGGACACCGGCACGGCGGCGGCACCGTCCGCCTCATCGCCGCCCCCGCCCAGCAGGCCGACCTGCTCCTCCCAGCCCACCGGGCCGCCGCGCTCCCCGCCGGGCGTCTCGCCGCCTGGTGCCCCGCCTGCCACCACGGCACCCTCTCCGCCGCCCGCAAGCAGCACCGCACCACCACCCCGGCCCCCGAGTCGGGCGCCCTGTTCGACCTCTGACCCACCATCACCAGGCCCGCCCCGTGGCCAATCCGGGGCGGGCCCGGTGCTTCCCGAAAGGGCACTGATGACCACATCTCAGGACCCGCTGTCCGCCTTGGCCCTCGACCTCGCCCGAACCGGCCTGCCGGTGATGCCTGTGCGCGAGGGCAAGGGCCCGGTCGGCAACTGCCGCACCTGCCACGGCAACGCGTGCGGCGGCCGGCCGAACATGCTGAACCCCGGTCCCTGCCACTGCCCGCGCCCCTGCCACGCCTGGGCCGCCGCCACCACCAACCCGAACATCCTGACCAGCACCGCGTGGGCCAAGGCCTGGCGGGACGCGGTGGCGGTGGCCTACCACCCGGGCGGCGCCGGGGTGACCGTCCTCGACCTCGACACGGCCGACGCCGTCACCTGGGCCCGCGCCACCCTGCCGACCACGGTCACCGTGGCCAGCACCCGGGGCGAGCACTGGATCTACCGGGGCACCATGCGCTCCTCCAACGGAGTCAGGGACGGCGTCGACATCAAATCCCGGATGCAGTACGCCCGTTGGCTCGGCCACGGAACCGGCACCCTCACCGACCTGCCCGAAGCAGTCCGCACACTGGCGGACAGGGAAGACACCAACCCCGCCCCGTCGCGCGGGACGTTGGTGTCTTCCACCCCCGCCGGTGGCTGGTCCCGCACAGCCAGGCCCGGGTGCCGTCACACCGAGCGCTTCATCCGCACCGGCCTCGACCAGGGCCTGGCCCGCATCCGCTCCCACCGCGAGCACGGCGCCGGCACCGCCGCCCACAGCGCCGCCCGATTCCTCGCAGCCCAACACCGCACCTGCCCCGGCCCCTGCCACCTGGACGACGCCGCAGCCGAACTGGTCGCCGCCGCCGAGTCCGTGGGCGTCCCGCACGCCTACGCGCTCCGGTCCGTCACCCGGGGCCTCGACCACACCCGTTAATGCCCAAGGGGCGGCCGTCTCTCTCGCGAAGACACCGGCCGCCCCTGGGCTCCGCCATACGAACGGAGAACCAGCATGACCGATCCCACCCCGCCCGCACAGGAGAACGGCGCCGACCTCCTCGACGCCGTCGAAGCCCACCACCGCCGCTTCAACGCCTTCCCCTCCGAGCACGCCTACGTCGCCGTCGTCCTGTGGGACGCCCACACCCACCTCATGGACTGTTTCGAGGCCACCCCGCGCCTGGCCTTCCTCTCCCCGGAGCCCGGCAGCGGCAAGACCCGCGCGCTGGAGATCATCGAGACCTTGGCGCCCCGGCCGCTCACCACGGTGGACATCAGCCCCTCCGCACTGTTCCGCTCGATCGCCGACGGCGACGCCCGGCCCACCGTGCTGTTCGACGAGATCGACACCGTCTTCGGCCCCAAAGCCGCCGGAAACGAAGACCTGCGCGGCCTGATCAACGCCGGATACCGCCGCACCGGCGGAGTCATCCGCAGCGTCCGCGACGGTGACAACCACAAGGTCCAGAAGTTCCCCGTCTACGCCGCCCTCGCCGTCGGCGGCCTCGGGGACCTCCCGGACACCATCATGAGCCGCTCCGTCGTCATCCGGATGCGCCGCCGCGCACCCAACGAGACGGTCGAGCAGTTCCGCCAGCGCATCCACGAGCCCGAGGGCCACGCCCTGCGCGACCGGCTCGCCACCTGGGCCGACAGCGTTCGCGAGCAACTGGCGGGTGCCTGGCCCGAGATGCCCGACGGCGTCACCGACCGGCCCGCTGACGTGTGGGAGCCCCTGCTCGCCGTCGCCGACGCCGCCGGCGGGTTCTGGCCCGCCCGCGCCCGTGCCGCCTGTCTCCACCTGGTCAACGCCGCCAAGGCTAACGACAAGGGCTCCACCGGCATCCGCCTGCTCGCCGACCTGCGCGACATCTTCGCCGGAGCCGACCGCCTCACCAGCGCCGTCATCATCGAACGTCTCACCGGCTTGGATGACGCCCCCTGGGCCGACCTCGACGGCCGCCCCCTCAACACGCGCACCCTCGCCCGGATGCTTGGGGACTACGTCACCGCTGCCAACCAGCCGATCCGTCCCCGCAATATCAAGATCGGCACCTCCGTCCCCAAGGGCTACTACGCCGAGGATCTCGCCGATGCCTGGCTGCGTTACTGCCCGGCCTATCCCGAGGAGTCCGCTACTGCCGCTACCTCCGCTACCGCGCAGGTCAGGGCCCTCTTCTCGGTAGCGGAACCGGTAGCGGTAGCGGATAGCGAACCCGCCTCCGCCGCCCTCCGCCCCGACCTCGTCACCGCCCGGTAGAGCCGCACCTATCCGCTACCGCTACCCCATCCGCTACCACCACACCCCATCTGACCTGCGCGGTAGCGGAGTAGCGGCGGTAGCGGACCTGGGAGAAGGGGACGGGCGGAGCACGCCTAGCCCCGTACGCACCGATGATCGGGAGGATTGATCTTGTCCCAGAACCGGAGTGCGCTACCGACCCTTTACAGCCCAGCCGACATCGCCCAGGCGCTCGGCATGTCGGAGTGGTGGGTCAAGGAACAAGCCCGCAGAGGGCGGATTCCGTTCACGAAGCCGGGCCGTGCCTACCGCTTTACAGCCGAGCAGTACGCCGAGATCATCCGGCTTCTTGAGACAAGGCCGGCCGCTGTATCTGTACCGCAGTCGTGCCAGCCGATGGCCAGACCGGTACCGATCGTCGCGCAGCAAACAGCCGCGCCGACCGCAGCCGTGAGGCTCCGGGCCCGGACCCCGCGTAGGGCCCAGCAGAGCGAGGCGCAGTCCAGCGCGGCCTGAAGTCCGTGCGGCCCGGCGATCTCGCCGGGCCGCATGCCGCTATAAAGGAGAGCAAGTTGGGATACGCCGAGAACCTCGGCAGCTACTGGCGCGGCCGATACAAGGCCGAGCCCGGCAAGTACGCCACGGTCCGCGATGCCGCCGGAGAGGCGATCCGCTTTAAGACCAAATCCGCAGCGAAGAAGGCAGCGGACGCGGAAGAGGCGAAGTTGCTTGCGGGCGTGAAGAAGGTGGCCCCCGAGCGCGTCACCTTCGGCGCCTACGTGAGCCGCTGGTACGAGGCGCAGGACCTGGCCGCCTCCACCATGCAGAACTATCGGCGCCACATCGAGGAGCATCTCCTCCCCACGTTCGAGGACTTCGCCGTCGCGGACATCCTGAGCACGGACATCGCAGCCTGGGAGAAGCGGGAACGCGCCGTTCCCTACGCGGCGTCCAGCGTCAAGACGTGGCGGGCGACGCTGCATCTGATCCTTGCTGATGCGGTCGAAGAGGGGCTGCGTGACTCCAACCCCGCGACCAAGCGGCGTGGACGGGGGAAGCGCGCCGGCCGTTCGCGCAACCGTGGTCCGGAGAAGGCGGTGACGACGGCGCTCGGGATCCTGCTGCTTGCCGAGAGGATGGCGCTGCTCTCCGGCCGGGACGACGAGTTCGTCGCGACCGTACTCAAGGGCTACACGGGCATGCGTTGGGGCGAAGTCGTCGGCATGGAGACCGAGTTCATCCGGCCCAAGAGCGTCCGGATTGAGTGGCAGCTCTACGAGCTGGACACGGGGGAGCTGCACCGCTGCCCGCCGAAGGACGATTCCTATCGGGACATCGACACTCCCGACTTCCTCGGAGCGCTGCTGGCGGATCACATCACCCGCACTCGGCCGAGGCCATGCGAGTGCCACGGGCTGACGTACGCCTTCCAGGGGCACGGCGCTGCCAACGGGTCGGCCAGCCGCCCGGGGGCGAAGCTGGTCGATGTCGCCCGGCGCTCCGGAGTCTCGACCGGAACGGTCTCCAACGTCCTGAACCGGCCCCACGCCGTGGCGGACCCGACTCGCCTCAATGTCCTGGCGGCCATCTCCGAGCTCGGGTACGTCCGCAACGCGGCGGCGGGGGAGTTGGCGGCACACTGGCGGCGCTCCGGTTTCGCCACCTGGCTGTTCCAGCCGGCCGCCACCGGTGTCTACCCCAAGCGCGGCCAGCATGAGGCCCACCCGGTGCCTGTGGTTGCCGAGCCTTGGCCGGGGATCCCGGCTCGCGGACGTGGAGCCTCGGGGCGCGCGGAGGCGTGCTGGCTGCCGATCGCTCCGGGGCTGACCCCGCACGGTCTGCGGCACACCCACAAGACCCTGATGCGGGAGATGGGCACTCCGCCGAAGCTCATGGACGAGCGGATGGGGCATGAGGACGGCTCGGTGCAGTCCCGCTACGACCACATCACCGCGACGATGCGGCAGACGCTCATGGCCGCACTCTCGGAGATGTGGGAGGAGGCATTGGAGGCACGCCGGGCGATGAATCCAGGTTCTCCTGTAGCCGTCCTCGACGTCTTGCTGAAGGCCCGTCAGTAGGAGCAGCTCTGGAGGCGGATTCCATGATCTTCTCCAGGATTTCTCCAGAGACACCCCTGAGAACCAGTCAGGGCCGGTCTCCCTTGCGGGAGACCGGCCCTGAGCTGGTCTTACTGGGTCGGGGTGGCGGGATTTGAACCCACGGCCTCTTCGTCCCGAACGAAGCGCGCTACCAAGCTGCGCCACACCCCGGTCCTGCTTCGTTGCTCTCCGTCTCCGGTGCAACGAGTAGAACTCTACCGGACGGTCGCCGAGAGACGAAATCCGGTTTCCCGGGGCGCTGAGGAGGGGTCAGCGGCGGGGCGTGAGGGTGAGCAGGGTGGCCTCGGGGGGGCAGGCGAAGCGGACGGGGGTGTAGCGGTTGGTGCCGCAGCCGGCCGAGACGTGCAGGTAGGACTGGTGGCCGCCGGCCCGGTGGGCGGAGAGGCCCTTGACCCGGCGGGTGTCGATGTCGCAGTTGGTGACCAGGGCGCCGTAGAAGGGGATGCAGAGCTGGCCGCCGTGGGTGTGGCCGGCCAGGATCAGGGGATAGCGGTCGGCGGTGAAGGCGTCCAGGACCCGGAGGTAGGGGGCGTGGACGACGGCGACCGAGAGGTCGGCGTCCGCGGACGGGCCGCCGCTGACCTCGGTGTAGCGGTCGCGGCGGATGTGCGGGTCGTCCAGGCCGGTGAACTCGACGTCCAGGCCGGCGAGCTTCAGCCGGCCGCGGGTGTTGGTGAGGTCGAGCCAGCCGGCCGCGTCGAAGCCGTCGCGGAGGTCCTCCCACGGGTTGTGGACGGCGCCGGTGATGCCGCGTCGGCCGGAGCCGTCGGGGTTGTTCAGGCCGTGCACGCCGCTCTTGAGTGCTGCGAGGTAGCGGGTGGGGCTCTTCGGGCTCGGGCCGTAGTAGTCGTTCGAGCCGAAGACGTACACGCCGGGGAAGTCGAGCAGCGGGCCGAGCGCGTCGAGCGTGGCGGGTACGCCGAGCGGGTCGGAGAGGTTGTCGCCGGTGTTCACCACCAGGTCGGGGCGGAGCCCGGCCAGGCTCTGCAGCCAGCGCTGCTTCTTGGTCTGGCCGTTGACCATGTGGATGTCGGAGACCTGCAGTACTCGTACCGGCCTGGCGCCCTTCGGCAGGATCGGTACCTCGACCCGGCGCAGCCGGAACGAGCGGACCTCGAACCCGGCGGAGTAGGCGAGGCAGGCGGCGCCGGTGGCGGCGATTCCGAGCGGGACGGAGTACAGAGGTCGCATCGGTCCATGATCTCAGCTGGACGGCGTTCGGACGCCAGGTACTGCCTGCACTGCTGGGCGCTGCACGCGGCTGCGGTGGCTCGGCCTGCGGCCGGACCGATCGGGTAACGGCTTCGAGCAGCGGCGGACGTCGTATTCTGACAGGTCCCGTCAAGAATTCGCGGAAGACGGTGCTTCGATTGTGGGCCAGCCCCGGTCCTTGGCGACCTTCTGCAATTCCGGATCGTGGCCGAGTACGCGTGGATTGCCGACTGCGCAGAGCATTCCCGCGCTTGCGGCGTGATCGCCGTAGCCGAAGCAGCGGGACGCCGACAGTTCCATTGTTGCCATGAGCCCGACAACAATGGCGAGCCGACTATTGGGGGAGCTGGGCCCGGGAGAGTAATAGAGGACGACATCGGCTGCTGCCCCTCTGTAGCCGTCCGGCGACTCTGCGTCGAGAATCGGGAGCAGGAGCACCACCAGGTCGCCCTCGGCCCGGTGTCTGTACATCGCCGCTCTGGCGGGATCGACCGAATCGCCGGTGCCGCCTCTGAGATCGAAGAATGCAGCTCGCCGACTTTGTGGCGCCGTCAATGTCCTTTGGCCGATCCCGCCTGTCACGCCGTGGCCCCCGCTGCTCGTTTCATTGGCCCGCGACCAATGCTGTCTATCGAAAATAGCGCATTGGGTGATCGAACGGCCACGGTGGATGACGATTATTTGATCGGGGAAAAGGAGGGAGAAACACGTCTGATTGCTCGGAAATGCTCCCAGCGAGTCGCGATCACGACGATTGGGGAAATTCGCCGGAGGCTGGCTCATATGGGGGCGTGACGGTCCAAATGGGCTCTGAACCGACACGGTGGGAGCCGCTCGGCAGTGGCTGCCGGCCTGCCGAGGGGTCGAATTAACTGGGGGATTGACAAGATTTGACAGCGCATGTTGAATCTCGAAGGACAAGGTTGCCGATGCGAGGCGAAGGAACGCGATGGCCGGGGGAGACGGTGACACGGTCGGGATCATCCTGGCCGGAGGCAGAGGTGAACGGGCCAAACCGATCACCTTGGAAGCCACTGACTACATCCGCAGTAAGGCGCTGATCCCGTTCGCCGGGCGCCGACTCGTCGAGTGGGTGATCGACGCCTGCCGTGAGCAGGGCATCCGTCGGTTCTACGTGGTCGCGCAGGGGCTGGAGAACCGCAGCCAGGTCAAGCTCCTGCTCGGTCACGGCGAGCGGTACGGAGTCGAGGTCAGGTACTCGCGCTCCAGCTTCGACCGGTACAACGTCGGCTCCGGCGCGGCCACCCTGCACAACCTGGAGCAGTGGGACCTCACGGGTGAGGCGCTGGTCCTGCCGGTCGACTCGATCTTCGACTTCTCGCTGGCGGAGCTGCGGGCCACCCACCAGTCCAACGACGCGCTGGTGACGGTGGCGGCCGTCGCCCGCAGCCCGATCGAGGTGGCCGGCAAGTACGGCGCCGTCCAGACCGACCCCGACGGTCGGGTCACCGGTTTCGTGGAGAAGCCCAACCTGGCCCAGGTGCACGAGTTCTTCCCCGGTATCAGCGGAGACAGCTGTGGGCTCATCCCGACCAACGCGGGGATGTACCTGATCGACTGCGGGCGGCTGCGGGCCGCCGCCCGGGAGCCGAAGCTGATGCGTCAGGCCCAGCAACGGCTCGACTGGGGCGGGGAGTTGCTGCCCTGGCTGGTGCGCAACGGCCACCCGGTGGCGGCGCACCACATCGCCCGGCTCGGCGACCTCGGCAACGTCGAGGACTACCTGGTCACGCTGCGGAACGTGCTGGCGGGCGACTACCCGCAGATGAACCAGCTGATGACGGCGCCGCACAGCGAGCGCCCGCGTTTCTGGGTCCACGAGAGTTCGCTCGGCACCCGCGACGACGTCACCGGCACCACGCTGGCCGACAAGATCGCCAACGGCACGGTGCAGATCGGTGCGGGGGTCAGGATCGGCCGCCACGTCACCATCGGCGCCGACGTCCGGCTGGAGTACGCCGACATAGGGGACGGTGCGGAGGTCCGCGAAGGAGCCAGTCTGGTCGGCGCGTCCTGCGGCGACTCGGCGGTGATCGGCCCGTACGCGGAGATCAAGGACAGCTATGTCGGACCGATGGTGGAGATCCGCTCGGAGCGCGCGCAACCGGTGCGCCTGGACGGCTTCTCGGCCGTGGGCGACGGGGCGTTCCTGTGGCCGGGGACGCGGTTGTCGGGGGTGAGTGTCTACCCCCGGTTGAAGGTCCCGGCGATGGCCAACCTGCCGTCCGGGACGGCACTGACCAGCTCCGACGACATCCTGCGCTGGGTCTGACCGGCCCGGCGGCGGGACAGCTCCGGCGGCGTGACCGGCCGGTGGAGTGACAGGTCCGGCCGCGGGCTTCTCCTGCGGCCGGTGAGCGACGGGGCAAGGCTTCGAGCGCAACGAGGAGGAACCGATGGACAGCCCGGTAGTGGTGGTCGGCGGTGCCGGCCGACTCGGCCGACTGATCGTGCAGCGCCTGCTGGACCGAGGTGAGAGCGTGCGGGCCATGGGCCGCACGGTGCAACTGGCGAGACGTCACCTGCCGCCAGGCGCAGTGTTCGTCCAGGGCGACGTCCGCCTGCCGGAGACCCTGGCCGGGCCGCTGGCCTGGTCGTCGGCGGTGGTGATCTCGGTCGAGCCGGGCACCGACGACGACGGCCCGAACCGGCCCGAGGCGACGATGTACCTGGGCGTACGGAACGTCCTGGAGGCGGCCACGGCCGCCGGAGCCCGCCCGCACGTGGTGCTGGTGAGCCAGCTGCACGCCACCCACCAGGGGCACCCGTTGAACGCCTACGGCCGGCTGCTCGAGTGGCGCAGGGCCGGCGAGGAACTGCTGCGCGAGTCGGGGCTGCCGTACACGGTGGTCAGACCCGGGTGGCTGATCGACGACCACGGGATGGGCGAGCGGGTCCGGCTGGAGCAGGGCGACCGGGGTTTCGGTCAGGTCGACCGGCAGGACGTCGCCGACGCGGTCGTGCAGGCCCTCTACTCCATCCCGGCGCGCGGCCTCACCTTCGAGCTGTTCAACGAGCCCGGCGCGCGGCTTGCGGACTGGGAGCGGGCCTTCGCCTCGCTCGAGCTGGACCGCGCCCCGGTGGCCTGACAACAGGCCTGAAACGGGCCGGCCGGAACGTCGGCCGAGCCTGCTCCGCCGCTCGATAATCCCCCGTCGCAGCGACAGAAATGACAGAGAAAATGACAATGAGTCATGCGCCCGTGGAAGCGCCCCCGGGGCCGACCGAGGTGAAGGTCGGCCCGGGGCGTCCCCAGCCGCTCGGTGCCACCCTGGATGCCACCGGAGTCAACTTCGCGGTGTACTCCGAGCACGCCACCCAGGTCGAGCTGCTGCTCTTCGACCGGTACGACGCGCTCGCGCCGAGTCAGGTCATCCGGTTGGACCCGGACCACCACCGCAGCTACCACTTCTGGCACTGCCGGGTCGAGGGTCTGACGGTCGGTCAGACCTACGCGTACCGGATGGACGGACCGCACCACACCAAGGACTCGGGCAGCCGCTTCAACCCCCGCAAGGTGCTGCTCGACCCCTACGCGCGGGCCAACGTCAACTCGCTCTGGGAGCGGGTCAGGGCGATCGGCCCCGAGGACAACTGCGCGTACTCGATGCGCAGCATGGTCGTGGACCTGGACGGCTACGACTGGGAGGGTGACGAGCCGCTGCGCACGCCGCTGGCCGACTCGGTCATATACGAGGTGCACGTCGGCGGCCTGACCGCATCGCCGACCTCGCGGGTCACCCATCCCGGCACCTTCACCGGCGTGGTGGAGAAGATCCCGTACCTGAAGGAACTCGGCGTCACCGCAGTGGAGTTGCTGCCGGTCTTCGACTTCGACGAGCGCCAGGTGCTGCGGACCGGTCCGAACGGGACCCCGCTGCACAACTACTGGGGCTACGACCCGTTCGGCTTCTTCGCCCCGCACACCGGGTACTGCTCGGACGCCTGCGAGTGCACCCACATCACCGAGTTCCGCGACATGGTCAAGGCCCTGCACAAGGCGGGGATCGAGGTCATCCTCGACGTGGTCTTCAACCACACCTCCGAGGGCAACGAGCACGGCCCGACCATCAGCTTCCGCGGCCAGGCGAACGAGACCTACTACCACCTGTGGCCGCAGGACCGCCGGCACTACATGGACTTCACCGGCTGCGGCAACGCGATCAACGCCAACCACCCCGCGGTCGCCAAGTTCATCATCGAGTGCCTCGAGTACTGGGTGACCGAACACCACGTGGACGGCTTCCGCTTCGACCTCGCCTCCGAGCTCTCGCGCGGCGCCGAGGGGTACGAGATGGACGTGCCGCCGGTGCTCTGGGGCATCGAGCTGTCCGGCATCCTCTCCGAGACGAAGATCATCGCGGAGCCCTGGGACGGCGGCGGCCTCTACCAGGTGGGCCGGTTCCCCGGGAAGCGCTGGGCGCAGTGGAACGGGCCCTACCGGGACGACATACGCCGGTTCGTGCGCGGCGACAGCGGCCTGGTCGGCGCGGTCGCCACCCGGATCGGCGGCTCCCGTGACCTGTTCGGCAAGAGTGGTGAACTGCCCACCAACAGCGTCAACTTCATCACCTGCCACGACGGCTTCACGCTGAACGACCTGGTCAGCTACAACGAGAAGCACAACCACGCCAACGGCGAGTCCAACGCGGACGGCTCGCACGAGAACTTCAGCTGGAACGGCGGCGTCGAGGGGCCCACCGACGCGTTCGACATCGAACGGCTGAGGATCCGTCAGATCAAGAACCACGTCGCGCTGCTGATGCTGAGCCGGGGCGTGCCGATGATCCTGGCGGGCGACGAGTTCCGCAATTCCCAGGACGGCAACAACAACGCCTACTGCCAGGGCAATTCGATCGCCTGGCTGGACTGGGAGCAGTCCGAGAAGAACACCGAGACCCGGCACTTCTTCCAGGAGATGATCAGCTTCCGGAAGCGGACCAGGGCCGTCCGTGAGCCGCACTTCTTCTCCGGCCGCCGCAACGACCGGGACCTGCCGGACGTCACCTGGCACGGCACCAAGTTGGAGCAGCCGGGCTGGGAGGACTCCGACGCCCGGGTGCTCGCGTTCACGCTGGCCGGGTTCGGCGGGGAGCCGGACACCCACGTGATCCTCAACATGTTCCACTTCGGCCTCGACTTCGAGCTGCCGCGGATCACCGGTCACCAGTGGGCCCGCACCGTCGACACGGCGTTCGAGGGCCCGGCCGACATCCTGCCGCCCGGCACGGAGGAGCCGGTGACCGGCCACACCTACCACGCCCACGGTCGCAGCGTGGTCGTCCTGACCTCGCTGCCCCACGACGGAGGCATCCACCGATGAGCGCACCCGAGACCCGACGTACGTACTCCGACAGCATCGCCGGCTACGTGACGTCCTACGAGCCGACCCGCGAGCGTTTCGGCCTGCGGACCTCCGACGGCCGCGAGTTCACCATCCACCTGGACGGCTTCCTCGGCTCGCAGATCGTCCGCAACCTCGGCGACGAGGTGCGTGACACCTCCGGCGCCACCCGCGACATGCTCGCCGAGGGCCGCTACGTCTTCGTGCACGGCCTGTTCCACCAGTGGGAGGGCGGCGAGCGGATCGAGGCCCGGCAGATCACCTTCCCGGAGGAGAGCCGTGGCACGTACGTCTTCGAGAAGCCCGGCTGGTGGGTGCAGCAGGCCGCCGAGATAGCGGACTTCTACCTGCGCGGGCACTTCCCCGACGGGGTGTACGACTGGCGCAACTTCCGTACCAAGCTGACGCTCAGCGGCACCCACCTGCCGGACTCGGCCGGCCAGGACGTGCGGCAGGAGACCGACACCATCTCCCGGCTGGTCTACGGTCTGTCCACCGCCTACCTGCTCACCGGTGAGCAGCGCTTCCTGGACGCGGCCGAGTCCGGCACCGACTACCTGCGCGAGCACATGCGGGTGAGCGACGACCGGGAGGGCATCGCCTACTGGTACCACGGCATCGACATCACCCCGGCCGGCCAGCGCAAGGTGTTCGCCTCCGAGTTCGGCGACGACTTCGACGCCATCCCGATGTACGAGCAGATCTACGCGCTGGCCGGGCCGACCCAGACCTACCGGATCACCGGCGACCCGCGGATCCTGAACGACATCGACCACACCGTGGCGCTGTTCCACCGGTACTTCGAGGACCACGACCGGGGTGGCTTCTTCTCCCACCTGGACCCGATCACCATGGACCCGCGCTCCGACGCGCTCGGTCGCAACCGGGCCCGGAAGAACTGGAACTCGGTCGGCGACCACGCCCCGGCGTACCTGATCAACGCCTACCTGGCCACCGGCCGGGAGGACTTCGCCGAGCTGCTGGAGCAGACCGCCGACGACATCGCCCGGCACTTCCCGGACGAGCCGGCCAGCCCGTTCGTCCAGGAGCGGTTCCACGAGGACTGGACGCCGGACCGGACCTGGGGCTGGCAGCAGGACCGGGCCGTGGTCGGCCACAACCTGAAGATCGCCTGGAACCTGACCCGGATCCGGGCCCTGCGCGACAAGCCCGAGTACACGGCGCTGGCCGAGCGGATCGCCGAGATGATGCCGTCGGTCGGCAGCGACCAGCAGCGCGGTGGCTGGTACGACGTGGTCGAGCGCCGGGCGGACCCGGACAGCGGTGCGCACCGGCTGGTCTGGCACGACCGCAAGGCCTGGTGGCAGCAGGAGCAGTCGATCCTGGCCTACCTGATCCTGGCCGGGGTGTCCGGCGACCCGGAGCACAAGCGGCTCGCCCGCGAGGCGGCGGCGTTCTACAACGCCTTCTTCCTCGACTACGACGACGGCGGCGTCTACTTCAACGTGCTGGCCAACGGCATCCCCTACCTGCTCGGCACCGAGCGGCTCAAGGGCAGCCACTCGATGGCGGGTTACCACGCGCTGGAGCTCTGCTACCTGGCCGCCGCGTACACCGGTCTGCTGATCACCTCCTCGCCGCTGACCCTGCACTTCCGGCCGCTGCCGGACTCCTTCCCGGACCGGGTGCTGCGGGTCTCGCCCGACCTGCTGCCGCCGGGTTCGGTGCAGATCGACCGGGTGTGGATCGACGACCAGCCGTACGAGGACTTCGACCCGAAGCAGCTGACGGTCAATCTGCCGGTCTCAGACCAGCCGTTGCGGGTGCGGGTCGCGGTCGAGCCGGCCGACATGCGGCTGCGGATCCGCAGCGACTTCGACGGCCGGACGACGCACATCTTCCTGGAGGGCATCGTCGACCTGGAGGAACTGGAGAAGTTCCGCCGCGGCATGAGCGAGGCCCTGTCGGTCGGTCCCGAGCGGGTGGAGTTCCACCTGTGCAAGGTCACCGAGATCGCCCGTCCGGCCATCAACGAGCTGCTCTTCCAGCGCACCAAGGTCGGCCTGGACGTGGACTTCGTGATCGTCGGTTCGGCGCTGCCGGACGTGACCCAGGCGCTGATCGCCACCGACGCCTTCGTGCTGGACCCGGACCACAGCTGCCCCGAACACGCCTGACCCCACAGCGCCTGTCCTCTCCCGCTGACTACGGCGCGGGGGAGGACAGGCCCCTTTTCCGAGACTCCGAAGGACTGTTGTGGCCACGATCGCACACCTCCGCGAAGCACCTGACCGGGAGCAGCAGGACGGGCTCTCCGACTACTGCCGGGAGCTCTTCGCCTGCTTTGCCCGCAGCGACCAGCGCCGGTGGGGCGAGGTCTACCTGCGCGGTCTGCTCCACGGCTCCGGGCGCAGGACTCCGGCGAACATCACCGAAGCGGTGCTGGGGCGACGTGTGGTGCAGCCGATCCAACAGTTCGTCAGCCAGTCGACCTGGGAGTGCAACGACGTCCGGCGCCACCTCGCCGAGCGGGTCAGCGCCCTGACGGCGCCACTGGCCTGGGCCTTCGACGAGGTGGCCTTCCAGAAGAACGGGTCACGGTCGGTCGGGGTGGCCCGGCAGTTCGCGCCGTCGGCCGGCCGGATGATGAACTGCCAGCTGGCGCTGGCCACTTCACTGGTCCACGCGGAGGGGAGCCTGCCGGTCAACTGGCACCTGCTGCTGCCCCGTCAGTGGGACGCCGACGAGCAGCTGCGGTCACAGGCCCATCTCCCGGACGAGCAGCGGCACCGGCCGCGGTGGGAGTACGTCCTGCAGTCGCTCGACCAGATCCTGGAGTGGAACGTCCCCCGGGCTCCGGTGCTCGCCGACTGGTCCAACCAGCCGGACCTCGAGCCGCTGCAGCTCGGCCTGGAGGGCCGGGGTCTGTCCTACCTGATCGAAGTGAGCCCGAGCACGATGCTGTCCGTCCCCACCCAGCCGGGCCGTCCCGGGGTGGCCCGGCGGTCGGTCGCCGACCTGGCCGGTGTCCTCGGCAGCCGGAACGCGGGCACCGTGCTGGCCTGGCGGGACGGCTCGGCGGCCCGGCGCAGGCACTCGCAGTTCATGGTGCTGGGGCTCCCGGGCGGCCCGGCCGTGCTGCCCTCCCGGATGTCCGGCATCCGCCGTCGGCCGACCCGCAACCTGGTGGTGGAGTGGCCGTTCGGCCGCCCGCAGCCGCGTTCGCAGTGGGTCACCAACCTGCCGGCCGACCAGCTCGCCGAGATGGTCGCGCTCGCCGGGCTGCGGCACAGCTCGGGTACGGGCTGCGAACGCCTGCAACAGCGGTACGGGCTGGCGGACTTCGAGGGCCGGTCGTTCCGGGGCTGGCACCACCACGTCACCCTGGCCTCCGCCGCGCTCGGCTTCCACACCCTGCAGGAGCTGGAGGGCGCGGCGGCCGAACCGGTGCTCCAGGCCGAGGTGGGCTGAGCACTGAGCACGAGCGTGGCCCAGCGTGCCCCAGATCCGGAGCCACAGCGGGAGGATCTGCTCCAGGCCGCGGGCGGCGGTGAGGTCGCCGAGATCGATCACCCAGTCCGAGGGCCAGCCGAGGCCGACCAGCAGTTCGGCCGCCTCCTTCCGGGCCGTCTCGTCGTCGCCGCACACGAAGACGTTGTGCGGTCCTGGCACCCGCCGGGGGTCGACCATGACGGCGGTGTTCATGGTGTTGAGGGTCTTCACCACTCGGGCAGCCGGGAACGCGCGCTGGATCTGCTCCCCGAGGCTGTCGATGTTGACCGGGTCCAGGGTGGGCGGCATGCCGCGCGAGAAGTCCAGGGGGTTGGCCACGTCGATCAGCAGCTTGCCCGCGAGGTTGTCGGCGCCGGCGGCGGTCAGCGCGGCCAGACTGGCCGCTCCCGCCGAGGCGTTGACCACCACCTCGGCGCCGTGCGCCGCCTCCGCGAAGGTGCTGAGTCGGATGCCGGGGTGCTCGGTGCTCCACTGCGGATACGGCGGAGTGCCGTAGCCGTCGGGCTCGGTGCGCTCCATGGTCTGCCGTACGTCCCGGGTCCCGACGGTGACCTCGTGTCCGAGGGCGGCGAGGCCGGCCGCGAGGGTCCGGCCGACGACTCCGGTACCGATGACCGCGTACTGCATGGTGGTCCTCCTCCTTCGAAGAACTTACGGGCGTGAACGCCGCTGCCCTGCCGGGTCGGTCAGGACTCGGCAGGGCAGCGGGCGGAACGGACGTGCCGTCAGTCGGCGCGGCCGCAGTTGGTGCAGCGTTCCCCGCCGCCGACCGCCACCGGGACGCCCGGCTGGGGCACGACAATGGGGACTGCACGCAGCTCCGGTGCCGCGTTCGCCTGGGTGGGGGTCGGCTTGCGCAGCGGGGTGGGGGCGGTGCCGGTGTCGTCCTGCTCGTGCGCCCGGTCGGCCGGAGCCGGAGCCGGGGCGGATGCCGTGACGGCGTCCGGCGGCGCGGGCGTCGGCGGTTCGGCCACCGCCCCCATCGTCTTGATCGGCGGCCTGGCCTGTGCGTCGGCCTGGGAGTGCCCGACCGAGCTGAGCACCTCGATCATGTAGAAGAGCAGCAGCACCCCGAAGATGGTGAGGCTGGCCACCGCGCTGATCAGCCCGACCAGGGTGGCGCCCAGATAGAGCACCGGCCCCATCAGGAAGTGACGGCGCATCACGGCGGCCTGTTCGGGCGTGATCATGTTGCCCAGGTGCCGGTGCCCGCGTGAGGCGTACACCCAGATCGCGTTGAACGGGATGCCGCCCAGGGTGAGCGTCAGACCGTAGAACACCGCTGCCGTCCGTCCGCCCTCGCCGGAGCTCATCGCCTCGGCGAGCACGTGGGTCGGGAAGGGGATGAACGCGACGTTCATCAACAGCAGCAGGTTGAACAGCAGCAGGCCCCGGTCGACCTTGCGGATGTAGAACAGCATGGTGTGGTGGTTCATCCACACCATGCCGATGATCAGGAAACTGACGACGTAGGCGCAGTAGGCGGGCCACTCGTGGATCAGGCCCTGGAGCAGCGGCCCTTCCTTCGGCACCCGGATGTCCAGGATCAGCAGGGTGATCGCGATCGCGAACACCCCGTCGCTGAACGCCTCCAGACGGGCGGAGTTCATCTCCACCGGCTCGGGAGCCGTCTCGTGCTGATGCTGATGCTGGACCTGATGTTGCTGACTGCTCTTCACAGTCGACTACCTCCAGGGGAGTCGCCGGCCCGGGGGCACCGGKGTGGGGGACCGGTGCCGCCGGGCTGACTGGCTACCAGGGGATGGGCTTGCGCCCGCGGAAGAAACCGCCGGTGGGGCCGGACTCGGAAAGCTGCGCCAACCAGACCACGGTGTCGGCGCCCTGAGCGACGCTCAGCGGGGCACCGGCGCCGCCCATGTCGGTACGGACCCAGCCCGGGCAGACCGCGTTGACCTTCACCGATGCGGGCACGGTGGAGGCGAGCGTCACCGTCAGGGCGTTGAGTGCCGCCTTGGTGATCCCGTACAGCGGCGGCCCGGGGAGGCCCGCGTCGAGCGAGCCGCCGCCGGAGGAGACGTTGACCACCCGTCCCCAGCCGCGTTCGGCCATGCCGGGCACGAACGCCTGACAGGTCCGGAAGGCACCCACCAGGTTCACCTGCCAGGTGTGCTCCAGCAGGTCCTCGTCGGCGGCGAAGAACCCCGTGGTCGGGTAGACCGCGGCGTTGTTCACCAGGACGTCGACCTGCACGCCGTCGGTGGCAAGCCGTCCGGCACAGGCTCGCACGCTCTCCGCCGACTCGACGTCCAGCTGCTCGACCCGGACCCGGCCGCGGAGCCCCGCCAGGCCGGCCGCGGCGGCCAGGCCGCGGTCGGCCCGGCGGGAGCAGAGGACCACGTCCAGTCCGGCGGTGGCGAGTTGACGACAGGTCTCCAGTCCGATGCCACGGTTGGCACCGGTGACGAGAGCGGTACGGTTCACGGCGGCCTCCCGGCCCGATCGGCTATTCGGCCCCGATGATCCAGTGCTCACGGACCGCCAGCTGGTGGATGTAGCGCGGCTCGGTGAACTCTGCCAGGTCCGCCAGCAGCCGGCCGAACTCCGCGGAGTCCGCCGCCAGGCGCAGTGCCTCCTCGTTCTCGAAGCTCAGCTGGTAGGCGACGTCCAGCAGGGACTCGCCGATCGCGTACGCGCCGTCCCGGACGAAGCCCTGCACGTACCGGACCACACCCGGCACGTCCAGCGCCGTCTTGGCGTGGCCCTCCAGGCTGCGGCGGCGGAAGTCCTCCACCGTGGTCCCGTTGGCGCGCTTGGCCAGGATCACCAGCTTGGTGCCCTCCGGCCGCTCGGTGCCCGGGCCGGCGAGCAGCACCTGAGCGTCGGTGTCCAGCACGACGGTCCGCCAGAAGGCGGCCCAGCGCGGCTCGTCCAGCCGGGCGCCCTCGAGGAACTCGGGGGTCTGCAGCGAGGCCAGCTGGTCCTCGTCGTTGTCCAGCCAGATCTCGGCTATGCCGCTCCAGAGCGGGTCGGCGGGCTCGGGGCCGAGCGGAATGCGGGTGTCCACGCAGTACTTGCGGATCTGCGGGATCTTGGCTGCGTAGTTCGGGGCGTGCACGTCCAGCCAGTAGCGCTGGAACTCCTGCTCGCTCATCCCGGGCTTGGGGTGGGCGAAGATCAACTGATGGATCATCGGGACTCCGTGGTGTGTGGGTGAGGCGGGCCGGGTCAGACCTGGTAGCGCTTCTTGACGTCCTCGGCGAAGCCGAGGTAGTCACGGAGCGGCCAGACCGTCTCGAACTCCAGGTACTCGCGCATCGGCAGTCGGCCGAGCGCGGTGCGGTCGAGCTCCTCGGCGTCCGGGGACTCGATGATGGCGATGACCCGCTTCTGCGCGGCCACCTTCCAGATCCCGACGCAGAACCCGGAGTTGATGGTCTCCTGGGCGTGCTCGGCCTCTTCCTGCTCCAGCTCCCAGAGCTCGTCGAGGGTGATCCGGCCTTCGTGCTTCCACTTCATCTGGACGTAGAACAGCATGGCGATCTCCTGTCGTGGTGCGGGGAAGGGTGGTGCCGGGTGGTCAGGACTTCAGCTCGATCGCGAGCGGGTGCCCGTCGCCGAACACCTCGACCGCGAGGTCGTACGGGAGCTTGCCGTCGTGCCCGACCAGGTCGGTGCGGGCACCGGCGTCCAGCAGGATCCGCACGCAGTCCTCGTAGCCGTGCCAGAGCGCGTCGTGCAGGGGGGTGTAGCCGTTGGTGGCGCCCTGGAAGTCCAGCTGGATGCCCGGCCGGGCGACCAGCAGCCCGGTGATCGCGGCGTGGCCGTTGTAGACCGCCTTGTGCAGCGGGACGGCACCGAAGCACGGCTCCACCGCGTTGACGTCGGCCCCGGCGGCGAGCAGGGCGACGACGATGTCGGTGTGTCCGTCCCGCGCGGCCACGTGCAGCGGGGTGTGCCCGTCGTTGAAGCCGTTCAGCCGGGGGAAGATCTCGTCGACCGGAGCGCCGGCCGCCAGCAGGCCGGGCACCTGAGCGGTGTCCCCGGCCGCCACGGCGGCCATCAGGCGCTGCGACTGGACGGCCGAACTGTCCTGGGAGCGACGGTTGTTGAGGTGCTCCTCGGCCTGCAGCAGCAGGTCCTTGCCGCGGGTGTTGACGTTCAGCTCGTACTCGAAGTGCTGCTTGAGCGAGAAGCCGTAGTGGGTGTAGACCTCCAGGCCGGCCCCCTGGCCGAGCAGGTACCGCACCAGGTCGGGGAACTTGTACCAGAGCGCGTCCATCAGCGGGGTGTGGCCGGTGGTGGGGGCGACCGCGTCGACGAAGGCGCCCGCCTCGACCAGCGCCTGGGCGACCTCGACGCTGCCGCCCTGGCACGCCTTGTGCAGGGCGGTGGCACCGGCCCGGGTGTCCGCGGTCAGCGGGTCCGCCCCGGCGGCGAGCAGGGCCCGGACGGTGGCGGCGTCGGCCTGGCCGGCCGCGGTCATCAGCGCGGTCAGCCCGGTCGCCTCGTCCCGGCTGCCGGGGTCGGCACCCTGGGCGATCAGCAGGTTCACGGCCGTGGTGTCCCCGGCGCGGACGGCCTCCAGCAGCGCCAGGCTGCTGTGCGTGCTGCGCGCGCCGTGGTCGCCGCGGAGCGCGCGGACGATCTCGGACGGGTCGGTGTACGACTTCCAGCGGACGATCCGGCCGTTCCGGACGGTCAGCCACTGGATGAACTCGATCTCGAACGGCAGGCCGTTCTCCTTGACCACGGACCGCTCGTGGATCACGCCGGCCGCGTTCTCGCCGTCGACGCTCAGCCGCACCAGCACCTCCTCGCCGACCTCGACGAGGGAGGTGAAGACGCCGAGGCTCGCCAGGACGGCGTCCTTGCCGTGCAGGGTCCCGATCCAGGGCATGTCGTCGTTGTAGCCGGGCACGGGGGCATAGTTCACCCACTCCACGTCATCGGCCAGGCAGTCGAGGGCGGTGGGGAAGTCCCCGGTGGTCAGTGCGGTGAACCAGCGCTCGGCCACCGCGCGGGTGGCGGCGCTCAGCTGCTCTTCGCTCATGTGCAGGCTCCTTGTGGGCGGCTGGTGCCGACGGGTCGTCAGAGCCAGTCGGCTTGGATGAACTCGATGTAGTGACCTTCGAGATCGCGCACGAACAGGGCCCGGACACCGAGCACGGGCACCTCGGCGATGTCGGTCACCGGCTCGACGCCGCGCTCGCGCAGCTCGCGTACGGTCTGGTCCAGATCGCTGACGTAGAAAGCGAGTTGGGTGAGACCGTGCAGTGCGCCGTGGTTCGGCGGGGCCGGCCGCTGCAGCGAGATGCCGTCGGTGACCTGGAGCAGCTCCAGGGCCAGCGTGCCGTTGCTGAGGTAGGCGACCTCGGCGCCGAACTCGGCGAAGGTGTGCCGCCGGACGGTGTGGAATCCGAGCGCCTCGGCGTACCAGGTGGCGGTGGCGTCCAGGTCGGCGACCGAGAGGCAGCCGGAGAGGGTCAGCGCGGGTATCGGCCGGGCGGCGGCGGTGCTCATTCGGCCACCGCCGGGGCGGTGTGGTCGAGGGCGGCGAACAGGGCCGGCCAGTCGGTGGCCGCGCTGCCGGACTCGTTGTAGATCTCGAACGTGATCCCCGCGCCTGCCGGGGTGTACAGCGACTGGACGACGGCCTCGGCGACGTCGTCCCGGCAGATCTTGCCGTCGCCCGTGTCGCCCTGCTCGAGGCGGACCTGGTTGCCGGCGCTGTGCCGGTCGGTCAGCCAGCTGGGTCGCACCACGCTGTACGGCAGGCCGGACTCGCGGACGGCGTCCTCGCCGGCCAGCCGCCAGTCGAGCAGCCGGCCGTAGCTGTTCATCGAGTGGCTGCGCCGGGTCACGTAGATCTGGCTGACCAGCGCGAAGTGCGGGCGGTTGCCGTCGGCGGTGGCGGCGGCGAGGGCGTTGCGGACGCCGTCGAACATGGTGGCGCGCGGGCTGTCGGGGCCGGAGTCGGACGTGCCGGGCTCGACCACGTAGACCACGGCCGAGACCCCGGCCAGCGGCTTGACCAGTGAGCCGGCGTCCCGCACGTCGCCCTGGACGAACTCGGCGCCCTGGCCGTGCCGGGCACCCCGGCTGAGCACGCGGACCGATTCGCCGCGCTCGAGCAGCTTCTGCACGACGAGGCGGCCGGTGCGGCCACGGCCGCCGATCACCGCGATGGGGCTGTCCATGAAACCTCCAGGTGTGCGGCAGGTCAGGGGTGACCGGACTTAACGTCAGCAGACTTAACCAGTGCAGTCATTTCTAGTCAACCATATAAGTGACAAGGTGCAAGCCATGTGAGGCATGGGCTCTATGAGCAGGGGTGATGCGGATCGAGGTGCTCGCCCGGCAATGAATTGACTGATGGTTTGACAGCTATCCGCGCTCGTAGTTAACTGCTTGCGCACTGTCATGCCCCGGCGGGGGCGGTCCTCCGCGGGGCTCCGCCTCGACGTTCCTTCCGATCCGGAAGAGCGAGGAGCCTGACACACCATGACCACAATCGAACGCACAGCCTCGGCGCTGACGGAACGAAGGAAGAACCTCTCGCTCCTCGTGCTCTGCGCGGCGGTCTTCCTCGATTCGCTCGACAACTCGGTGCTCGGCGTCTCGCTGCCGAGCATCAAGCAGGCGCTCAGCCTGTCCGACGGCTCACTGCAGTGGCTCGTCTCCGGTTACGTGGTCGGCTACGGCGGCTTCCTGCTGCTGGGCGGCCGAGTGGCCGACGTGTGGGGTCGCAAGCGGACCTTCGTCGCCGCGACCGTCGTCTTCATCATCGCGAGCATGCTCGGCGGCTTCTTCACCGACGGCTCGCTGCTGGTGGCCACCCGGGTGCTCAAGGGTGTCGCGGCCGGGTTCACCGCGCCCGCGGCGATGTCGCTGATCACCACGACCTTCCGTGAAGGCACCGAGCGCAACCGGGCGTTGGGCATCTTCGCGATGACCGGGGCCGGCGGCTACAGCTTCGGCCTGGTGCTCTCCGGCGTGCTGACCGAGATCAACTGGCGGCTGGTCTTCTTCGTGCCCGCCATCATCGCGCTCGGCGTCCTGATCGCCAGCCCGCTGATCATCGGCGACGACCGTGCCGCCGGCTCCGGCCGACGGGGCGGGTTCGACGTCGGCGGCGCGGTCACCGCGACCGCCGGTGCGATGCTGCTGGTCTACGGCCTGGTGCAGGCCCCGTCCTGGGGCTGGGCTTCGGTCGGCACCCTGGGCACGATCGGTGGCGCCGTGGCACTGCTCATCGGCTTCGTCCTGATCGAGGCCCGGCACCGCGCGCCGCTCGTGCCGCTCTCGATCTTCCGCTCGTCGACGCTCAGCAGCGCCAACCTGGTGAGCATCGTCTGGGCCTGCTCCACCATCGGCTGGCAGTTCGTGGCGAGCCTGTACCTCCAGGAGACCCTGGGCTACACCGCTCTCCAGACCGCCTTCTGCTTCCTGCCGCTCGGCCTGGTCATCGTGGCCACCGCCAAGTACGCGTCCGGCCCGCTGGTCGGCCGGTTCGGGGTCCGCACCGTCACCACCGTCGGCATGATCCTGCAGGGCGCGGGCGTGCTGCTCTTCCTGCGGATCGGCCACGACGCGGACTTCGTCACCGTGCTGCTGCCGGCCATCATCATCCACGGCATCGGCAACGGCCTGGTCTACCCGACCGTCAACATCGCCGGGGTGAGCGGGGTTTCGGACGACCGCCAGGGTGTGGCCTCCGGCCTGATCACCGCCTCGTACCAGATCGGTGCGGGTGTCGGTGTCGCCGTGCTGACCGCCGTGATGACGGCGACCGTGGTCACCGAGGGCTCCGGCGTCGGGGTCACCAGCTACCGCTGGGCCTTCCTGGCGGCGGGCCTGTTCTCCCTGGTCGGCGTGCTGATCGCGCTGTTCGGGATCCGTCCGAAGCCGCAGCAGCAGCCCGTGGCCGAGGCCCCGGCCGAGGCCCCGGCCGAGGCCGGCGTCGAGGGGCGCGAGACGGCCGGAAGTCGCTGAACCACTGTCCGGAATCCTCGTGGCCCGACCCGCCGGGGCCACCGTGGTCCAGTCGATCCGCAACGATCCCACCACCAGTGCGCCGCAGACCCTGCAGGCGCTGCCGCCGGCCGCCCGCAGCTACGTCGACGCGGTCGAGGCCAGGAATCTGGACGCCCTGGTGGCCTCCTTCCACCCCGACGGCCTGATCGTGGACGTCGGCCGCGAGATCCGCGGTCACGAGGCGATCCGGCACTGGGCCGCCTCCGAGGTGATCGGCGGACGGCTCACCGTCCTGCGCGAAACCCCGCGGGAGAACGGCACCACCATGCTGGTGGTCTTCGCCCCCGGCGGCTCCGGCGGTTTCCGGGCGAACTACGCCTTCGACATCGCGGACGGCCTGATCACCAAGGCCGCCCTGACCTACGCCGACTGACCTCGCACAGTACTTCCTCCGACTTACCGCATGCCCAACTCGGCTGCCTGGAAAGGCAGTTGGAGTACTCGTGAGCCGGTAGACAGGAGTGGGGCCACCGGGGCAGCAGCCCGCTCGTGGCCGGCCCGCAATCCCTTTGAAGGAGACCAACGCCGATGGCGAAGAAGCGCATTCTCATCGTCCTCTCCGAGTACGGCTACTGGGGAGAGGAGTTGATCGGCCCGCTCGAGACCTTCGACAAGGCCGGTTACGAGATCACCTTCGCGACCCCGACCGGCAAGCGCGCGGTGGCCCTGCCGCCGAGCTACGACCCGGAGTACATCGACCCGCCGCTCGGCCGTTCGGTGACCAGCACCGAGATGGCCGAGAAGGTCCGCGCGTTCGACGGCTCGAACCGCCTGGACAGCCCGCTCGACCTGTCGTCCTGGCTGCCGGACCGGCCGTACCGCAGCCGCAACGACTTCCTGCGCGCGTGGGAGGGCTACAACCACCGCCGCGAGCACGTCCAGGAGCAGATCGCCGACCGGTACGACGCGCTGCTGATCGTCGGCGGCAGTGGTCCGATCGTCGACCTCGCCAACAACTGGCGGGTGCACGACCTGGTGCTGGCCTTCTACAACCTCGGCCTGCCGATCGCCGCCGAGTGCTACGGCGTGGCCTGCCTGGCCTTCGCCCGCGAGCAGGACGACCGGGCCAGCATCATCCGCAACAAGCACGTCACCGGGCACTGCATCGAGTACGACTACAAGGACGGCACCGGCTTCATGGGCACCGACTTCGTGATCGGCCCGCCGCCATACCCGCTGGAGTACATCCTGCGCGACGCCACCGCTCCCGACGGTGCCTACCACGGCAACTTCGGCAAGGAGACCTCGGTGATCGTCGACTACCCGTTCATCACCGGGCGTTCGACCCCCGACTCCTACCTCACCGGCCAGAAGGTCGTCGAGGTGCTGGAGCAGGGCCTGCGCCAGTGGGGCTTCAAGGCCTGACCCGTGGAGACGGGCGGCCGTGCCCCGGCGCATACCGGCCGGCCGCCCGCTCCCGGCTTCCTCCGTACAGTCCACCGATCGAGAGGTACGCAAGCCATGGCCAGCAGGCCCGCCCGGGTGGCGATGCTCGAGCAGTTCAAAGCCGACGGCGTGAAGTACATGTTCGGCAATCCCGGCACCGTGGAGCAGGGCTTCCTGGACGAGCTGCGGGGTTTCCCCGAGATCGAGTACGTGCTCGCGCTCCAGGAGGCCGTGGTGGTCGGCATCGCCGACGGCTACGCCCGGGCCACCCGCACGCCCACCCTGCTGCAACTGCACTCCGGGGTGGGCCTGGGCAACGGCATCGGCATGCTCTACCAGGCGATGCGGGGTCACGCGCCGCTGGTGGTGGTGGTCGGCGAGTCCGGCCTCGCGTACGACAGCATGGACGCCCAGATGGCCGCCGACCTGGTCGGGATGGCCAAGCCGGTCACCAAGTGGGCCACCAGGGTGGTCGATCCGGAGTCCACCCTGCGGGTGCTGCGCCGGGCCTTCAAGGTCGCCGCCACCCCGCCGTACGGACCGGTGCTGGTGGTGCTGCCGGCCGACGTGCTGGACCGGCCGACCAGCGAGCCGGCCGTCCCCACCTCCTACCTGCACACCGCCGTGGTCCCGGACGCCGGGACGATCGGGCTGGCAGCCTCGTTGCTGGCGGGCGCCGAGCGGCCGCTGATCATCGCCGGGGACGGGGTGCACTTCGCCGACGCACAGGCGGAGCTGGCCCGGTTCGCCGAGGTGTGGGGCGCCGAGGTCTGGGGGGCGGACTGGGCGGAGGTCAACCTGCCGGCCGACCACCCGCTCTACCAGGGCCAGTTGGGCCACATGTTCGGCGAGAACAGCAGCCGGGTGACCGCCGCGGCGGATGCCGTGCTGATCGTCGGCACCTACGCCCTGCCGGAGGTCTACCCGCTGCTCGACGGCGTCTTCGCCGAGGGCGCGCCGGTGGTCCACATCGACCTCGACAGTGCGGCGATAGCCAAGAACTTCCCGGTCGACCTCGGTCTGGTCGCCGACCCCAAGCTCTCGCTGGCCCGGCTGACCGAGGCCCTGACGGAGCGTCAGTCCACCGAGCGGCAGCAGGCGGTGGCCGAGCGCATCCAGGGGCTGGCCGACAAGAAGGCCGCCGCCTACGCGGACGCGGTCGCCCGCGACCTGGCCGCCGACGAGGGCGGCCCGCTGACCGCCGCGTACTTCGGCCGCGAGCTGGCCCGCCAACTCCCGCCCGACGCCGTGCTGTTCGACGAGGCGCTGACCTCCTCGCCGGGCATCTTCCGGTACAACCCGCCGAACGAGCCCGGCCACTGGCACCAGACCCGGGGCGGCTCGCTCGGGGTCGGCATCCCCGGCGCGATCGGCGCCAAGCTGGCCCACCCCGAGCGGACGGTGGTCGGCTTCACCGGGGACGGCGGCAGCATGTACACCGTGCAGGGCCTGTGGACGGCCGCCCGGTACGACATCGCCGCCAAGTTCGTGATCTGCAACAACGGCCGCTACAAGCTGCTCGACGACAACATCGAGCAGTACTGGCGGAGCCAGGACATCGAGCACCACGACTTCCCCGGCATCTTCGACCTCTCCCGGCCCGAGATCGACTTCGCGGCGCTCTCCGAGTCGCTGGGCGTCCCGGCCGTACGGGTGGAGAAGCCGGCTGAGGTCGCCCCGGCCATCGCACGGGCGCTGGCGCACCCGGGACCGTTCCTGATCGACCTGGTCATCGGTCGTGACTGACCGGGAAGGAGGGGCCGTCATGCGGCTGACCGGACAGAAGATCGCGGTCCTGATGGAGAGCGACTTCTACGAGCCCGAAATCCTCTACTACCAGCGCCGGTTCGCCGAGGAGGGCGCCGAGGTGCGCTTCCTGACCCGGCTCTGGGGCAACGAAAGACTGGTCTTCCGGGGGCACGAGCACCGGATGCCGTTCGAGGTCACCGAGTCCTTCGAGGACCTGGACGAGTACGGGCTGCGGGAGTTCGCCGCCGTGATCGTGCCCTCCGGCATCGTCGCCGACCGGCTCAGGTACACCGAGGACGTGCAGGCGCTTCCCCCGGCGGTGACCTTCCTGCGCCGGGCCTTCGCGGACCCCGCGATCGTCAAGGGCATCATCTGCCACGGCATGTGGCTGGCCGCGCCGATCCCCTCGGTGATCCAGGGGCGCAAGGCGGTCGTGCACAACAACCTGCTCGGCGACCTGCGCAACATGGGCGGCGTCTACGTGGACCAGGACGTCGTCGTCGACGAGGACCTGGTCACCGCCCGGACCGGCAACCACTGCCACGTCTTCGCCCGCACCATCATCGACCAGCTCGCCGCCCGTACCAGGCGCCGGCTCGGAGAAGTGGTCTGACCAGGCGGGTAGCCGCCCAACCGTGAGAGGACATCGGCAAGATGAGCACCATCAAGGCAGCGGCACCCCGCAGACAGCCCACCCCGATCGGCCGGATACCCGTGCTGGACGTCGAGCCGGCGGTCGACGGGGGCAGCCGCCCGGCCCGGGCCGTGGTCGCTGAGCGGTTCCTGGTCAGCGCCACCGTGTTCCGGGAGGGCCATGACGCGCTCGGCGCCAACGTGGTGCTGCGCGGTCCGCGCGGGCGGCGCGGTCCGTGGACCCCGATGCGCGAGCTGGCGCCGGGCACCGACCGGTGGGGCGCGTACGTGACGCCGACCGTGCCCGGCCGCTGGACCTACACCGTCGAAGCCTGGAGCGATCCGGTCGCAAGCTGGCTGCACCGCGCCGACATCAAGATCCCGGCCGGCCAGGACGTCGAGGTCACCCTGGAGGAGGGCGCGGAGCTGCTGCGCCGGGCGGCCCTGGCCGGCCCCAGGGGAGCGGGGCGGACCGCCGTGCTGACGGCCGCCGCCACCCTGCTCGACCTGGACGTCCCGGCCGCGCAGCGGCTGGCAGCGGCCCACGCCCCGGCGGTCACCGCACGGTTGGCCGACCATCCGCTCCGGGAGCTGCTCTCGACCGTGGAGCCGGTGGAGCTGACGGTCCATCGGGAGCGGGCGTTGTTCGGGTCGTGGTACGAGTTCTTCCCGCGGTCCGAGGGTGCGGTGGTCGACCCGGACGGTAACCAGCCGCCGGTGTCCGGTACGTTCCGCACCGCCGCGCTGCGGCTGCCCGCCGTCGCCGCGATGGGCTTCGACGTCCT